>SFOF01000276.1 GCA_004552515.1 Clostridiales bacterium | reverse complement strand
CGAAACGATCTCGCGCAGGCTGTCCACAACCGCATCCGAGGGCATGACGACCGGCTCGCCGTCCAGATCGGCGTTGTGCGTCATGACGTTGCGGATTTCGCGGCAGAGATTGAGCTTCTCGCGGTAAGGCTCGCCCTCGGCCGAGTTCATGAACTCGACGACCACGCTGCCGCGGCGCGTCTCTCCCACGTTGAGCTTCGCCTCGAGCAGATCCTCGAGCCGCTTATACAGATTCAGGAATTCATAGGCTTCGTTCATGGCGTTTTTTGCGCTCCGTCCGTTCGCTTTGGATTTTCTCCTTCCTATCCTACACCAAATCGCCGATTTTGAACAGCCCCCTTTTTCACTTTTTTCATTTATATGGGTTCATTCTCACGCGCCCAGCGAATCCAGCCAGAATATGTGCGCGACGCGCAGCCGTATAAACGCGTCCTTCACGCGTCCCGAAAACAGCGTGTCGCCCAGCGCGCCGTACTCGCCCGCCAGCTTTTCCAGCACGGTCACGGCGTATCCGGCCATATCCTGAAGCGGCGCGCACACCGTTTCGTCGCCCTCGCCCGCCGCCGCTTTAAAGTCCGACAGCGCGCCGTCCAGCAGCGACGCGGCTTCCTCGACCGCCGATATGATCTGAGAGCGCGGCGTTTCCCCGTCGTCCACGGCCAGCGAGAGCGCGCCCAGCAGCGTCTCTGTTTCCCGCAGGCGGCGCTCGCAGGCGATCAGCGCGTCGATCTGCGAGGGCGCGGCCGTGACGTATACGCTCACTTTTTCGGCGACCAGCCCCAGCACGTCGCAGGCGATGTTCTCCTCGGCGCGCAGCCGGTCGCGCACCGTTTTCGCCTGCGCCTCCGTTTCATAGCCTGCGCACAGAATATGCCAGGTTTCCTCCTGTAGCATATAGCCCGCCGCGCCGCGCGGAATGTAGCGTGCCGCCTCCACGCGCGCCGTCTCCGCCGAATCGCATACGGCCGTGCGCACCGCGTGGATTTCAAGGCCGTCAAGCGCCACCTCCCGCCGCACGCGTTCCTCGTCCCGCGCGTCCAGTATCGCCTGCACGGGATCGCCGCGCAGGGCGATCATATAAAGGTAGGCGCACAGCGTTATGAGCAACAGAATCACCGCCCGCCGGACCGCGGGCCGCCGCCTGCGCACGCGCACCATTCTCGTCTTCACGCGCAATTCCCTCCCCTTCCGCGCCGATTCTCTGTCATCCTATGAAAAAGAGGGCGGCGGGATGTTAAAAGACGGCTTGTCAAGAGAAAAGGCTTGACAGGACGGCCGCGCTCTGATATACTGTGTCGTGTCAAGTTGAACGGCTTGACTTCACGCAAACTGACGCTCATGGGAGGCGAACGGCTTGGAAAAACGCGTCGAGCTGTCGCTGCTCATGGATTTTTACGGCCCGCTGCTCACCGAAAAACGGCGCGACGTGATGCGCCTTTACTGCGACGAGGACATGGGCCTTCAGGAAATCGCGGACCGGCTGGAGATCAGCCGCCAGGGCGTGTACGACGCGGTCAAGACCGCCGCCGCCGCGCTCGAGCACTATGAAGAGGTGCTGGGGCTGGCCGACCGCTATCTGCGCATCGGCAGAGAAATCAAAGCCTGCCGCGAGCTGCTCTCCTCCGTTAAAGCGGAGCCGGACAGCGAAAGGGCGCTTGCGGACGCGATGCGCGCTCTGGAGAGAATCAACGGAATCGAGAGGTGAAACGCCGACATGGCCTTTGAAGGACTGACCAACAAACTGACCGCCGCCTTCGGTAAGCTGCGCGGCAAGGGCAAGCTGAGCGAAGCCGACGTCAAGGCGGCGATGCGTGAAATCCGTATGGCTCTGCTGGAGGCCGACGTAAACTACGCCGTCGTGAAGGATTTCGTCAAAAAGGTGACGGAAAAGGCCGTCGGCAGCGAAATTCTCGAAAGTCTGACCCCCGGCCAGCAGGTCATCAAGATCGTCAACGACGAGCTGACCGAGCTGATCGGCGGCTCGAACGCCCGCCTGACCTATTCCCCGCAGGCCCCCACGGTGTATATGCTCTGCGGCCTTCAGGGCGCGGGCAAAACCACCATGGCCGGCAAGCTCTCCGGTCTGCTCAAGAAGCAGGGCAAAAAGCCGCTGCTCGTCGCCTGCGACGTGTACCGCCCCGCCGCCATCCGCCAATTGCAGGTGGTCGGCTCGCAGGTGGGCGTGGAGGTGTTCGAAAAGGGTCAGATCAACCCGGTGGACATCGCAAAGGAAGCCATTGAGCACGCGCGCTATTACGGCTTTGATCCCGTGATCCTCGATACCGCCGGCCGGCTGCACATCGACGAGGCGCTGATGCAGGAGCTGCGCGACGTGCGCGATACCGTTCGTCCGCAGGAGATCCTGCTGGTGGTCGATGCGATGACCGGTCAGGACGCGGTGAACGTCGCCGACACGTTCAATAAAAATCTGGGCGTGGACGGCGTGATCCTCACCAAGCTGGACGGCGACACCCGCGGCGGCGCGGCCATCTCGGTCAAGGCCGTCACCGGCAAGCCGATCAAGTTCTGCGGCACGGGCGAAAAGCTCACCGACATCGAGCCGTTCTATCCCGACCGCATGGCCAGCCGCATCCTTGGCATGGGCGACGTACTGAGCCTGATCGAAAAGGCGCAGGACAGCTTCGACGAAAAAAGCGCGCGCGATCTGGAGCACAAGCTGCGCACCTCGCGCTTCACCCTTGAGGACTACCTTGAGCAGATGGGACAGCTCGGTAAGATGGGCTCGATCACCGAGATGCTCAAGATGATCCCCGGCCTGGGCAGCAAGCTGAGCGGCGTGGACATCGACGAGGACAAGGTGAAAAAGGCGCAGGCGAAAAACTGCGCAATCATCCAGTCCATGACGCGCATGGAGCGCCGCAATCCCGACATCCTCAACGCCAGCCGCCGCCGCCGCATCGCCGCGGGCAGCGGAACCACGGTGCAGGAGGTCAATCAGCTCATCAAGCAGTTCGAGGCCACGCGCGACATGATGAAGCAGGTCATGGGCGGCGGTCGCAAGGGCCGTATGCGCTTCCCCGGCTTCAAGGGAATGTAATCCATTCACAGCAGAATCAAGAATGAAAATTC
>SFOF01000275.1 GCA_004552515.1 Clostridiales bacterium | reverse complement strand
CGGGGAGGACTGGCCGGATATCCGCCTGACCGCGCCGGGCGCGAAGGGCGTGCAGCTGATGTTCGTGGACGACTATACCTTCGACGGGTGCGCCGACGCGATCCGCGAGGGCTACGCCTACGAGGTGATCGCCTACACGGAGACGGCATACGCGTACTTGAGCGTCGTGTTCACCGGGCTGCCGCAGCTGTGCATCGATACGGGCAGGCAGGAGATCACGACGGAGGATGCGCCAATCCGCGTGACGGCGGCGGCCTTCGGCGAGGAGCCGCTTGACGTGACGGCGCGCATGCACCTGCGCGGCGCGTCCACGCTGCTGTTTGACAAGCAGAGCTACCGGGTGGAGTTCACGCGCGAGCGGGACGGCGGCTCCAAAAAGATCGAGGTGAATGTTCCGGGCTTCGGCCCGGCGAACGACGTCGCGCTGCTGCCCTGCCTGAACGACGAGACGAAGATGCGCGACAGGCTGAACTGGGATCTGTGGCGCGAAATCGCGGCGGACGACGAGCCCTTCGGCGCGCGCAGGACGGAATACGTGGAGGTCTTCAAGGACAACGCGTACCACGGGCTGTACCTGATGGTCGAGCCGGTGGACGTAAAGGAGGAGCTGGCGCTGGCGGGCGACGCGCACCTGATGACGGACAGCGTGTACCGCACGGCGGCGCTGAACTTCTCCCGCGACCGCGAGTACTACGTGCATCCGCACCGGGAAAACGCGGGCTATGAGCTCTACTACGCGCCCCCCGGCGCGCAGCGCTTTGAGGAGAAGTTTGCGGGGCTTTCCGCCTATATCGAGCTGACGAAGATCGAGGACGACGAAGAATTTGCCGCGCGCGCGCTGGAAATCATCGACGTGGACTCCATGCTGCGCCATGACCTGCTGATGCAGGGCGGGGGCATCGCCGACAATTTCTTCAACAACATGTACATCTGGGCGCAGCCCGGCCCGGACGGCGGCGTCACCTACCGGTTCTCCCTGTGGGACCTGGACATCTCCTGGGGCTTTGAAAAAAACGAGATCGGCGAGGAATTTGAGCGCTGGCTGTTTTTCCCCGTGGCGGACAGGATGCTGAACCTCGACGTGGGCGGGATCCGCCAAAGGGCGTACGACATGTGGCAGCAGATGCGCGGGAGCATCTTCAGCATGGAGGCGCTGGAGGTGAGGATTGAGGAATACACGGTTCTTCTGGGCGAGAGCGGCGCGCTGATGCGCGACGCGGAACGCTGGGGGAACGACATGACGTATCCGGACGGGTATGAGTTCATCACCTTCGCGGCGATGCGCTGGCCGCTGATCGACGAGGCCATGGAGCTGCTGGTGACGACGGACGGTCCGGTCGATTTCCTGTCGCAGTCCGGCTATGACCGGAAGGCCGGCGATATTTTTCCTGCGCAGGGTGAGGACGAATGAAGAGACTCAAGCTGATGACAGCCATTCTGGCGATGACGGCGCTGCTGGTGTGTACCGTGGCGCTTTTTTCGCCGTACGCGCCGGTCGTCGGGCCGGTTCCGGACATCGAGGACGTCTGGGCGATTGAGGACGCGCGCGAGGAGAGCGGCGCGCCGCTGGTGACGGCGCTTGAAAACAACGGCATGCGTCTGGGCTACGACGCGCAGGAGAACACCTTCTATTGCCCCGTCGGCCTTGACAACGGCGAGGAATGGCCCGGGCTGCACCTGAGCGCGCCGGGCGCGACGGGCGTCTCGCTGTGCTTCGTGGACGACTACACCTACGACTGGTGCGCCGATGCGATTCGCGACGGCTGGGCGTATCAGATCCTGGCCTACACGGACGACGCATACAGCTATGCGTCCCTGGTGTTCACCGGGCTGCCGATCATCTCGCTTGAGACGCAGGAGGCGCTGCGGCCGCACGAGGACATCCCGGTGCGGGTGTCGGTCAGCGCGGCGGGCGAAGCGGGGCTGACGGCCTGCGGGCGCGCGCACGAGCGCGGCGATACGAGCCTGCGGATGCGGCCCAAGCACGGCATCAAGGTGGAATTCACCCGGCATGCCGACGGCACGCGCAAGACGGAGCAGGAGATGCCCCTGCTCGGGCGGACGGACGAGTTCATCCTCATCGCCTGCTCGATGGATTACCTGCTGATTCGCGACAAGCTGAGCTGGGATCTGTGGAACGGCATTTCAAGCGAAGACGAGGCCTTCGGCCCGCGAGAGACGGCGTACTGCGAGGTGTTCGCGGGCGATGCGTACCTGGGCGTCTATGTGATGATGAAGCCGTACGACTACGCGCAGGAGCTTGCCCGGCTCGGCGCGGACGCGCCCGCGGCGGACAGCCTGTACCGCCTGGCGGGCCGCAGCGTCCACGAGTTTGACAAGCCGCTGATCCAGGATCACCGCGGCATGTACTACGAGCAGCACTATGCGCCATCGGGCGAGACGGGGCATGCGGCCCTTTTGCCGTACCTGGCGCTGTTCGCGGAGGAGGACGACGCGGTGTTCAACGAAAAGGCGCTGGAGCTGCTGGACATCGACTCCGTGATCCGCTACGCGCTGTTCGTGCAGGCGTGCGGCATGACGGACAACGAGCACAACAACCTGTACATCGTGGCGCACCGGACGGAGGACGGTTACCGGTATCTGTTCGCGCCGTGGGATCTGGACGTCTCCTGGGGCCGGGACGACGATGAGAACGCCGAGGTCTGGTACGATTTCCCGATCTTCGACCGGCTGGTGGAGCTCGACTGCGGCGGCGTGGTGCGCGACCGGCTGGCGGCGATCTGGAAGCAGATGCGCGAAAACGGCTTCAGCGGGGAGAACGTCGGCAGCCTGCTGGACGGCTACAACGCGGCGCTGAACGACTCCGGCGCGTTTTACCGCGACGCGGAACGGTGGAACCGGCCCAATGCCTATTCGGAGAACTACAACATCTATTCGTATGCGGCCGCCCGCTTTGAGATGATGGACAGGCGCATTGCGGAAATGACGAGCGAGGCGCTGCGGGGCCACAGGCTGCGCATACAGGGCTATACGACCTTTGACGAAGGTCCGCTTTCATACGAATGAGAAGGGCCTGCGGGCCGGGAAGGAACGCGCGCATGAGGAGAAGAGGACTGCTGCCGGGCATGCTGGCGCTGT
>SFOF01000274.1 GCA_004552515.1 Clostridiales bacterium | reverse complement strand
GCCGAAGCGCCCCACGTCCAGAACGAGCCTCTCGCCGCAGCGCGCAATGCTCCGCGCCGCCTCGAGCGGATCGCGGCTGAGCTTTAATGTGCTGGCGAAATCGTTGGTCGTGCCGCAGGGAATATAGCCCAGCGCGGGACGCGTCCCGGCGCGCATCAGTCCCTGCAGCGTCTCATGCAGCGTGCCGTCGCCGCCGCAGCAGACGATCGTCCCATACTGCCCGCCGGCGCTTTCGGCCAGCTCGGCGGCATGGCCCGGCGCGTTCGTCACGCAGCAGGTCACCTCCGCGCCGTTTTCGGAAAGCGCGCCCTTCACGCCGTCCATGATTTTTTCGCCGGTTTTGCGTCCCGCCGCCGGATTGACGATCAGAAGCGTCCTCTCCACGCCGCTCTCCCCCGCTTTTCTATCGTTCAGCCCGCCCCGTGCGGTCAAGCCTTTTCCCTCATATTATATTCGGAAAAACGCCGGCTGTCAATGCCCGAAAAGTGACACAAAAGCGAAGGTTTCCATACCGCTTTTTAATGCCCCGCCGCCCTGTGCCGCCCACGTTTTAACACACTTTTTAATTGACAGCACCCGCTCATCCATCCTACAATCACATCAGTTAAAGTCCCCTAACATACGTGTTTTTCCCCATCGGATGGGGCGCATCGGGGAGCGTTCCGTCCGCAGCGGTCCCCGCCGCTGGAATTATTTTTTTACGCCGTGGTTAGTTTTCTTTAACAAGTAACATGGGCATAGACCCGGGAAAGAGAGATGACTTATGAAGAAAAACAAGGGATTGGCTCTGATTATGGCGATGGCGCTCTGCCTTATGGCGCTGCCGACGGCCGCATCGGCGCACGGCGCGTGGTTCGCCCGCCGCTCCGACCGCATCTGGCTGGTTTGCGGCGAGGGCTGGAAGGACAATGCCTACGACCCCAACGGCCTGATGGAAATGAACGGCTACAACACGAAATACGAGCCGGTCGCGGTCGAGCCGATCAACGGTGACGACCATCTCTATATTGAGCCGAGCGACGATCTGGCCGTCGTGTACGTCTGCCTGGACTATGGCTTCTGGAGCAACACGCCCGAGGGAAGCTGGGTGCCCAAGCCCATGGACGAGGTTGAAGGCGCGACGATCGGCACGCACGCCATCAAATACAGCGTCAACGATCTGGGCAATGTCGATGAGGTGAAGCCGATCGACGGCCTGCTGTATCAGTTTGTGCCCTCCGTTGACCCGACCAGGCTGGAAATCGGCGAGGAATTCACCGTGCAGCTGCTGCACAACGGCGAGCCCATGGCCAACGTGGACATCATTCCCGACGTGATCAACCATCACACCGTGATGATCAAGACCGATGAAAACGGCATGGCGACCGTGACGGCCTCCAACGGCGGCGTGAACGTCATCGGCTGTGAAATGGTCGTGCCCTATGAAAACGAGGGCGTCGACAACAAGGCCACACGCAGCAAGGCGTTCGTCAGCCTGAACTTCACGCTCTATCCCGAAGAGGACGAATAAAAAAAACTAATAAAGACGCGCCCGGACGGCATCGGCTTCCCATGCCTGATTTCGTTCGGACGCGCTTTTTTTGCGCTTAAAACCGGCATTTTTCCCCCTTCTCATTCGGGAAAAACGCCGGTTGCTTTTTTATTTCACCCCGAACAACAGCTTTCCATAGCTGGGATAGGGCCAGTAATCGCTCGCGACGAGCAGCTCGGCCTCATCCACGGCATGGCGCAGCGCGTCCATCGCGCCGACCACAACGTCGTGATAATAATGGCTCTCCGTCTCAAGGCCGGCGCTTGTCGGCGCGGCGTCAACGACCTCCTTCAGCGTGCCCGCGCGACCGGAAATGTCCTCGCACAGCGCGCTCAACCTGCCCGCAAGCGTCTTTTCGGGCGCGGCGGCCACGCCCAGCTGCATCTTTCTGAGCGCCGCGTCGGTCAGGAAGGCCGTGTAGCGCATCACGGCGGGCAGGATCTGCTGATTGGCCATGTCGATCATGGTCAGCGCCTCGATATGCACGGTCTTGTTGTAGCTCTCCTGCATGACGCACATGCGGCTTCTCAGCTCATTTTCAGTGAACACGCCGTGCTTTTTGAACAGCTCGACGTTCTTTTTGTCCACCATGTGGGGCAGCGCGTCGGCGGCGCAGCGATAGTTGAGCAGGCCACGCTTTTCAGCCTCGCGCACCCAGGCGTCGGAATAACCGTTGCCGTTGAATATGATGCGGCGGTGATCGCGGATGGTGTGGCGGATCAGGCGATTCAGCGAGACGGTGAAATCCTCCGCCTTTTCCAGCTCGTCGGCAAACTGCTCCAGCGCGTCGGCCACGATGGTATTGAGCACAATGTTCGGATCCGCGACGGAGAACGAGCTGCCCAGCGAGCGGAACTCGAACTTGTTGCCGGTGAAGGCAAATGGCGAGGTACGGTTTCTGTCGGTGGTGTCGCGCGGGAATTTGGGCAGGATGTCCACGCCGATGTCCATCACGGCGGCTTCCTTCTGCGTATAGTCGGACTTGCTGGCCAGCGCCTCGAGGATGCCGGTCAGCTCCTCACCCAGGAAGATCGAAATGATGGCGGGCGGCGCTTCGTTCGCGCCCAGGCGGTGGTCGTTCGCCGCGCTGGAGGCGGAAATGCGCAAGAGATCCTGATGCTCGTCCACGGCCTTGATAACCGCGCAGAGGAACAGCAGGAACTGCGCGTTGTCCTTGGGATTGTCGCCCGGATTGAGCAGATTGTAGCCCTCGGAGGTACACAGCGACCAGTTGTTGTGCTTGCCGCTGCCGTTCACGCCCGCGAAGGGCTTCTCGTGCAGCAGGCAGACCAGGCCGTGCCGCGCGGCGACCTTGCGCATATATTCCATCGTCAGCTGATTGTGGTCGGTGGCGATGTTGGCGGTGGTGAAGATCGGCGCCAGCTCGTGCTGCGCGGGGGCGACCTCATTGTGCTCGGTCTTGGCCAGCACGCCCAGCTTCCACAGCTCGCGATCCAGATCGGCCATGAACTCGGCCACGCGTGGCTTGAGCGTGCCGAAGTAGTGATCCTCAAGCTCCTGCCCCTTGACGGGACGCGCGCCGAACAGCGTCCGGCCGGTGTAGATCAGATCGG
>SFOF01000273.1 GCA_004552515.1 Clostridiales bacterium | reverse complement strand
AGAACATGCCAAAGTCGATCTGGCTGCGCAGCTTGGCAAAGGCGCCTACAACGTCAGGGCGGCCCACCAGAAATCCCATGCGCGCACCGGTCACGTTGAAGGACTTCGAGAGGCTGAAGAACTCCACGCCCTGCTCGAGCGCTCCCTCGAAGCGCAGGAAGCTGCCGCCGGCTGGGCCGTCGTAGACGATGTCACTGTAGGCGTTGTCGTGCACGATCAGCAGATCCGCGCCCCATTCAGCCGCGCGGCGCACGATCTTCGGCGTGGCGAACATCGACACGGCAATCTTGCCGACCTCCTTCTCAGGCGAGCCGGCCTTGAGCGTATCGCAGGTCACGCTGTAATCGCCGGGCGCGGCGGCAAAAAGCTCATTCATGATTTCAAACGCTTTCATACTCTTCTCCTCCCAAACGGACAAGGCGGGAAAACGTCCTGTGCGTCCCCCGCCTTCCCTATTGAATTTACAGCAGTATCACGCCGGCCTCTTCAGCCGCGCGGCGCGTGTTCTCGTCCCAGATCGAGGCCTGAACCTCGCCGATATGCGCCTTGCCGAGAATCAGCATACACAGGCGCGACTGGCCGATGCCGCCGCCGATGGTCAGCGGCAGTTCGCCCGCGAGCAGCGCCTTGTGGAAGGGCAGCGCGCGGCGATTGTCACAGCCCGCCTCGCGCAGCTGGCGATCCATGGCCGCCGGATCGACGCGGATACCCATCGAGGAAATCTCGAAGGCCGACTTCAGTACGGGATTGTAGAACATGATGTCGGCGTTCATCGTCCAGTCGTCATAGTCGGGCGCGCGGCCGTCGTGCGGCTTGCCCGAGCGCAGCTTGCCGCCGATCTGCATGATGCAGGCGGTCATATGCTCGGCGAGGAACGCGTTCTCGCGCTGCTTGGGCGTGAGGTCGGGATACATATCCTCCAGCTCCTGCGTCGTAACGAAGGCCACATGACGATCAGGCCTCCAGCTCAGCGCCGGAAAGCGCGCGCGCAGGGCGTCGTTGGTCAGGCAGATCGCGCCGACAATCGTCTCAACGGTGCTCTTCAGATAGTCCATGGTGCGCATTTCGGGCGATATGACCTTCTCCCAGTCCCACTGATCGACATAGATCGAATGGAGGTTGTCCATCTCTTCGTCGCGGCGGATGGCGTTCATGTCGGTATACAGGCCCTCGCCCACGGGGAAGCCGTAATCGCGCAGCGCCACGCGCTTCCACTTGGCCAGCGAATGGACGACCGCGCCGCGCGTGCCGGTTTCGCGGATGTCGAACGTGACCGCGCGCTCAACGCCGTTCAGATCGTCGTTCAATCCGGTGTCCGGATCGACGAACAGCGGCGCGGAAACGCGCTTCAAATTCATGGCGCAGGCCAGCGTATCCTCAAAGATGCGCTTGAGCTGGCCGATGGCCGCCTGCGTTTCATAAAGGCTCAGTGTAGAACGATAGGATGCGGGGATCCAGGATTTGCTCATCAGTGCCGCCTCTTTTCCAGCCGGCTGAACGAAGCCCGTCCCGCCGCCAAATATCTTTTATTATACGATACCTCTCCGCCGAAATCAATCATTTTTGCGCCAAATGCCGTGTAAAAACGTTGAAAATGAACGAATCAGCGGCGGCATTATGCAAATTCCCGTCATGCCCTGTCAAACAGATCGATCAGATAGCGCCCCGTCTGCGCGGCCATGGTCATAAAGGCCGGCATAAGCGCGTCCGGGAAGCGGCCATAGACGAACTCGAACGTCATCTGCCCCTGATAGCCCTGCCTTTTCAGGAGCGCCATGTGCGCTTCCCAGTCGGTTTCGCCCATGAAAGGCAGTATGTGCAGATCATGGCCATAGTAATTATCGTGGACGTGCGTGCAGCTCACATAAGGCGCGGCCTTTTCGAGCGCGCCGAGCATCTTATCCGTACCATAGGCGCACTTGGCATGGCCAAAATCCCAGCAGCAGGACACCGGCGCGCCCTTAAAGCGCTCCAGCAGGCACAATATTTCCTCCACGCGCGAGCAATAGCGGGAGCAGCCGTCGATCTCCTTAAAGCAATGATCCTCAAAGAGATTTTCAAACGCCACGTCCATATCGTGCGCGCCCGCAAACTCGACCAGCGGCGCATAGAACTCATACATCTGAGCGGCGATTTCCTCGGGATTCCAGTGATCGACAGGCGTATACTCGTCGGCGTGAACCACCATGTGCCGCGCCCCCAGCAGTGCCGCCGCCTCAAACGAGCGCCGCATCTCTGCGCCGAACAACTCGACCGGCGCGCGGTCATAGCGGTTGTACGGCGCGTGAGACTGCTCGACGAACAGGCCGGCCCGCTCGATGATCTCCCGCTCGCGCAGGGTGTTCGTCTGCCAGTCGCCGCGCTTATAATCGCTCACATAGTCCAGGCAGTCAAAGCCCGCGTCCGCGCACAGCTTCACAGCCTCCTCGACCGTACGCAGAGCGCCGCCGCGCCCTTTCATTACATAGCCCAGATCAATGCCCAGTTTCATGGTCTACATCCCTTTCTTCCTATGTTATATAGTTCAATCCTCGATGCGCACGGTCATGCGCTCCGCGCGCTCAATCCAGCCTGTCAGCTTTTCGCGCAGCGCCGCCTTGACCGCGGCGTACGCCGGATCAAAAACGACATTGTTGAGCTGATAGGGATCCTTCGTCATGTCGTAGAGATAATCGTCCGCGTAGACGGGCGAGGACGCGTATTCCCCGCCGTTGAGATGCGGCGCATAGACCGCGTAGAGATAGTCCTCCGTGCGGACACAGCGCCCGACGCGGCTCTCGCTGATCTGCGCGTACACCTCGTTGGGGCGATCAGGATCATTCGAATCGATCAGCGCGCACAGATTCTCGCCGATCATTTTATCGCCCACGTCCACGCCCGCGATGGCCAGTATGGTTTTCGGCAGGCTTTCCGTGCTGACCAGCCGCCTCTCCACGCGTCCGCCGGTAAACGCGCCGCCCCGGATAATCAGCGGCACGCGCAGCGCCGCATCGTGGCCAGTGCGCTTGTAGTCGTCGCCGCCGCACAGATGCGCGTCACGGTTGCGCGTCTTGAAGTGCGAGCCGTGATCGGACGCGAATATGATCACAGTGTCGTCGTAAAGCCCCTTTTCCTTCAGCTTGT
>SFOF01000272.1 GCA_004552515.1 Clostridiales bacterium | reverse complement strand
GGTCTTTTCAAGATACGCCCTCACGCCCGGCAGCACGCGCGCGCGCCACTTCGAGACGGAATTGAGCGCGATGGCCGTGAGCGCATGGTCGATGAACGGATTGTCAAAGCGCTCCATGACGGAATCGGCGAACGCCTTCACGTCCGCGGCGGGCAGAGCGACCGTCGGGGCCAGCTCGCCATAGACGGCCCGATCGAGATAGGCGCGCAAGAGCGGATTGTGCATCATGCCGCGCACGATGTCCTCGCCCGCCAGATACGCCGCCAGCACGCTCGAGGTCTGCGCGCCGTTGAGCAGACGCACCTTGCGCTCGTGATAGGGCGTAAGATCGCGCGTCAGCACCACGGGAAGCCCCGCCTTTTGGAGCGGCAGCTCGCGCTTCAGCCTTTCCGCGTCCTCCTCATTGCACTCGATCACCCACAGCGCGAACGGCTCGCACACGTCGAGCAGCGCGTCCTGATAGCCGAGCTGAGCGCACACAGCCGCCGCGTCCGCCGGATAGCCGGTCACGATGCGGTCGACCAGCGTATTGTGAAAGCGGCAGGCCGTCTCGAGCCACGCTTCAAACGCCGCTTCCAGCCTCCACTTCCCGCACAGCTCCAATACATATCGGCGCAGCGTACCCGCGTTGTCGTCGATCAGCTCCGCCGGCAGCACCGTCACGCCCTTTTCGGGATCGCCGCCGAAATGCTTCCAGCGCGCGTACAGCCATTGCGTCAGCTTGCCGGGATAGCTGGCGCAGGGACGGTCGACAAGCGCCTCGCCGCCGGTCAGCGCAATGCCCGCCTCGGTCGTATTGGACACGACGAAGCGCACATCCGGCAGCTCGGCCAGCGTCCAAAATCCGTCCGGATCGTCATAAGGCGACAGACAGCGCTCGACGCAGCCGATCAGCCGCCGCTCATCGACGACCTGCCCGTTCGCTCGGCCGCGCGTCAGCACCGTATAGAAATTATCCTGGCGGACGAATTTGTCCAGATTGCCGCGATCGGTCGGCTTGACGATGACGACATGGCCGTCAAACGCCCCCCGCTCATTCGCCACATCCAGCATATAATCGACGAACGCGCGCAGGAAATTGCCCTCGCCGAACTGAATCACGCGAATCGGCCGCGCCGTCCGCGTCCTGTTGCCGTCCATATCGACCTCTCCTTACAGATGATAATACAGCGCCAGAAACAAAAGCGAAACCAGTATGCAGCCGACGCCGGCAAACAGTATGCCGAAGCGCGGCTTGCCCCGTTTTGCGTCGCGCGCGGTCTTGTAATCATAGAACGACGCGTGATCCTGCGGCTTTTTCAGCGTGCTGAAGAGCACCGTCATGCTGTGCACGCCATAGGACAGCATATCGAAAAAGCCGGTCGTCGAGATCCAGATCAGCGCGCCCAGGCCGGTCAGCATCATGCCCGAAACGAAAAATCCGTCGCTCAAATACCGGCAGTTGAGCGAAAAGGCGTTTCCCCGCGCAAGGCCGCGCCAGACCGCCACGGCCAGTGCAATCGCCAGCGCCACAGTCAGCGTGACCGACACGCCGATCCATTTTTTCTTTTTCTGCTTCATAGGCCCTTCCTTTACAAAAGGAGGACGAGCCGTTCGACCCATCCTCCTTGCTTCTTGGGGTGCATTTCTAATGGGAATGCCTGCAATTTCGAGCGGATTTTCCGCGGCGCTCGAAGCCCCTGGATTCAACCGCCGCAGCTCCCGAAGGAAACTTGGAACCCTAAAAGATTCCAACCGCCTCCGGTGATGGAAATCGCGGGTTCAGCGGCGCTAAAGTCAGGGCTTTCGGACGCCGAAATTGCGGCTTGATGGATTTGGAAACACGCCCAAATCAGTCCAGATTGAGTTGCCTGCGATAGGCCGCGAATTCCGCGTCGTTGCACTGCACGAAATGGCCGGGCAGGATCTCGCGCATCGACGGCTTATCGACCGAGTAGTCGTGCTCCTTCAGCGGCTCGTAGGTGATGCGCTTGCGGTTCTTCTCGTATACCGGATCGGGCAGCGGGATGGCCGACAGGAGCGAACGCGTGTAGGGATGCAGCGGATGCTCGAACAGCTCGTCCGAGGTCGCCAGTTCGACCATTTTGCCATAGTACATAACGCCGATGCGATCGGAGAAGTACTTGACGACCGACAGATCGTGCGCGATGAAGAGTATCGTCAGACCCAGCTCGTGCCGCAGATCGTTGAGCAGGTTGATGACCTGCGCCTGAATGGACACGTCCAGCGCGCTGACCGGCTCGTCGGCGATGATCATTTCGGGATTCATGACCACGGCGCGCGCCACGCCGATGCGCTGACGCTGGCCGCCGGAGAACTCGTGCGGATAGCGGGTCGCATGCTCGCGCACCAGACCGACCAGCTCCAGCACCCTGTAGACCTTCTCGTCAATGATCGCTTTGTCGCGCTCGCCGCGGATGCGCAGGCCCTCGGCGATCGTCTCGTAGACGGTCATGCGGGGATCGAGCGAGGCGATCGGATCCTGAAAGATCATCTGGATCTGCGTGATATAGCGCTGATGCGAGGCCACGCGGCGCTTGTATTCATATTCCTCCTTGAGCTTCGCCTGCTCCTCGCCCTGCGCCTGCTCTATGAGCGGCCTGTATTTGTCGTCCACCTCTTTGAGCATATCGGCGGCATAGAGCTTGTCGCAGTTCTGATGGTCGAAGCGCGCAGATTTGATCTCCCGGCGCTGCTGGGCGATGAACGCCTTCAGCTCCTCTTTGCGCGCGGGGGAAGCCGTTTTCATCTCCCTGCGCGCCTCGGCAATGGCGTCCGTGTAGGACTTTGTGCCCGCCGCGATGCGCTTGCCGTTAAAGTAGATGCTGCCGGAGGTGATGTCGTACAGCTTTATGATCGAGCGGCCGGTCGTGGTCTTGCCGCAGCCGGACTCGCCCACCAGACCGAAAACCTCGCCGCGCTTGACGTCGAAGGAGACGTCGTCAACAGCCTTAACCGACTTAAAGTACTGACACAGATGGTCGACCTTCAGCAGAACCTCTTCATTCTGATTAGGCATTGACTTCACCTCCCATTCTGGCTTTCATCTTCGCGATGCGATCGGTGACCGCCTTGGGCGGATCGATCTTCGGCGCGTCGGGATGCAGCAGCCACGTCGCCGCCCAGTGGGTATCGCTGA
>SFOF01000271.1 GCA_004552515.1 Clostridiales bacterium | reverse complement strand
ATTGCTGGGAATATTATTATGCGGAATCTTGGGCACGCGAACACGGATATAACGTAAAACTGCTCGACGATATGCTGGATGCAGATGGCAACATCGATTGGAGTCAAGAGGAAAAGAGCATTTCTCTTCAGGTAAGTTGCGCGATGGCCTGCGGAGAAACGAAAAAGCTGGCATACAGTGTTTTTCCGTTTGATGAGACAAATTGTCAGTGGAGCAGCTCCAATCCCGAGATTGTGAGTGTCGATGAGAGCGGTACTGTGACTGCGCTTCAGAACGGCGAAGCAGTCATTACTCTGACAATGGGCGAACTGTCTGAGACGTGTACCATTACGGTGGATACCCCCGTGACGAGCTTTGAGCTTTCCCGAAGCGAGATGTACGTCGTGGCGAAAAAGACGGGCAGGCTGAGCGTCGTTTCGGCGCAGCCGGAGAACCACAACGACGGCTTTGCATGGAGCAGCTCGAACGAGACCTATGCCACGGTGGATCAGGAGGGCACGGTTACCGGCAAGGCGATCGGCGATGCGACGATCACCGTGACGACGCAGAACGGCGTGACGCGGGAGTGCCTTGTACACGTCTGCTACCCCGTAACGGCGGTGAAGTTCGCCGAGGAGACGGTCAATATCCATACGGGCGGCACGAAGCAGCTGACGGCCAACGTGACGATGCGCACGATGAGCTGCGTCAATCAGCTCGTGACGTTCGCCAGCTCCGACCCCGCCGTGGCGACGGTGGACGAATACGGCGTTGTGACGGCGGTTGGCGCGGGCACGGCGACGATCACCGCGGCCACGGAGGACGGCGGTATCAGCGCGGCGTGCGAAATCGCGGTGACGGACGAGCACGAAATCGTGACGGACGCCGAGATTCCCGCGACGCGGAAGCAGACCGGCCTGACGGAGGGCGCGCACTGCGCCGTCTGCGGCGAGGTGCTGAAGGCGCAGCAGGTCATTGCGGCGCGGACGGATCTGGCCGTGGCGGAGCTGCCGGCGGAGACGAAAACGATTCTGGCGGAAGCGTTCGCGGGCAGCGATGTGGAATGCGTCGTGCTCTCCAGCGCCTGCGAGACGATCGGCAGTCGGGCGTTCGCGGACTGCGCGCAGCTGGCGCTGATCGAGATCCCCGAAGGCGTGACCAGCATCGCGGACAACGCGTTCGAGGGCAGCGCTTCCGTGGCGCTCGTCGTGAAGGACGGCAGCTATGCGCAGAGCTATGCGGAGCGGCTGGGCCTTAAATGGCGCGCGGAATAATTGAATAATTGGGGACGGCGAGGGGCAAACGGAGCCTTTCGCCGTCCTTTTCTCGGCTGAACGCGCGGCGTTTTTGACTGGCCTGAAGTAATGAATGTGTTATTTTTGTAATATGCGCAGATTGATACTTGATTTGATATTATTTTAACTCGAACGATTGTAGACAACATACCGCGCCGATGCTATAATAAAGTGATTTAGAAAGTATTTCCGTCGAAATGATCTATATAATGAAGCGCGCGGGTGCAAAACGGGCGCTTTTCCGCGCGGGAGCGATGATATATGGACAGGGATTTGAAAAAGCTGAGCCGCGGCGAGCTGGTGGAACTGCTTTGCCGGCTGCGCGAAGCCGCCGACGAATTGAGTGCTGAAAACAGCCGCCTTCAGGCGCGCGCCGAAGAGGCCGAGGCCCGCTGCGCGCAGTATGAGCGGGCGCAGGCGGAGGACGATGCGCGCCGCTCGGATGACGACGCGCTGCGCGGCGATATGCGGCAGGTGCTGGACAAGATCGACGACATGAGCAGCGCCGTGATGCACTGCACCGAGGCCGACCGGCGCATCAAGGCGGCGGAAAGTCAGGTGGCCGCGATGCTCGAACAGGCGCGCGCCGAGGCAGACGCGATGAGGGCGGCCGCCGAGCGCGACATCGCCCAGCGCCGCGAGGCGTTCAAGCGCCAGTGCGAGGAACTGATTCGCGGGCAGGAAAAGCTGCGCCGCCTGATGGAATCGGAATAAGAGGATCGGATCATGAATAATTTAGACGCATTCCCCAGTCTGGAGGCGCTGCGCGCGGAGCAGAAGCGGCTCAATCACAGGCGGCGCTACCGGCGGGCGCTGGGCGGGACGATCGCCGTGCTGGTGGTCGTTTCGGCGCTGGCCGTGCTGGTGTCGACGCTGTTCATGCCGGTGTTCCGGATCACCGGATCCAGCATGGAGCCAAACCTCAACGACGGCGATATCATCGTGGCGATGAAAACGCAGTCGTTCAAGCGCGGCCAGGTGTGCGGGTTTTATTATAACAACAAGCTGCTGCTCAAGCGCGTCATCGCGACGGCGGGGATGTGGGTGACGATCGACGAGGACGGTTATGTATATGTCGATGGCGAAAAGCTCGACGAGCCGTATGTCACCGATCGCAGCCGCGGCATCACCGATCTGGAGTATCCCGTTCAGGTGCCGGACGGCTGTGTGTTCGTGCTGGGCGATCATCGCTCGACCTCGGTGGACAGCCGAAGCTCGGTCGTGGGCTTCATAAAGGAAGAGGAGACAGTCGGTCAAATCGTGCTGCGCATCTGGCCGCTGCAGGGAATCGGGCTGATCGAATAGCGTAGAGAAGAGGGCGCTAGGAGGGACGTTCGTGAAAAGAACTGTGAATCTGAAGCGATATATTGAGGACTGCATCCGAAACAGGGCGCGCCGCAGAAGGCTGTGTGTCCTGCTTGGCGTACTCTGCCTGGCGCTGGCGCTGGGCGTGATGGACAGGCTGATGAAGCCGGCGATCACCGTGACCGCGCGGCCCGAGTGCGGCCGGGAGGAACACGTGCACGGCGAGGCGTGCTATACGCGAACGCTGGTGTGCGGCCTTGACGAGGGCGAGGGACACACGCACGGGGAGGACTGCTATGCCTCAGTGCTCTCCTGCGGAAAGGAAGAGCATACGCACGACGCGAGCTGCTATCCTGAGGAGCTGGCCGAGCAGACGCTTGAACCTGAGGCGACGATCGAGGCGACCGTGACTGCCGAACCCGAGGAAACGGCGAAGGCGACTGCGGCGGCCGCGCCCGAGGAGACGGCAGAGGTGACCGCGACGGCCGCGCCCGCGGAAACGGCGGAGGCGACCCCGACGGCCGCGCCCGAGGAAACGGTGGAGGCGACCGGGACAGCTGAACCTGAGGAGACGG
>SFOF01000270.1 GCA_004552515.1 Clostridiales bacterium | reverse complement strand
TCGTCAATCGTGGGCGGCTCCAGCATGACCGGCTGGAACCGCCGCGCCAGCGCCGCGTCCTTCTCGATCTTCTTGTGATATTCGGAAGGCGTGGTCGCGCCAATGCATTGCAGCTCGCCGCGCGCCAGCACAGGCTTCAGGATATTCGCCGCGTCGAGCGAGCCTTCTCCCGCGCCCGCGCCCACCAACGTATGCAGCTCGTCGATAAAGAGGATGATATGGCCGTCGCCGCGCACCTCGGCCACGGCGTTCTTCAGCCGCTCCTCAAATTCGCCGCGATACTTCGCGCCGGCCAGCATAGATGAGAGATCCAGCTGCACGAGCCGACGATCCTTCAGGATTTCGGGCACGTCGCCGGAAACGATCATCTGCGCCAGCCCCTCGACCACCGCCGATTTGCCCACGCCCGGCTCGCCCAGCAGCACGGGATTGTTCTTGCGGCGGCGGCAGAGAATCTGCATGATGCGTTCGATCTCCACGCCGCGCCCCACGACGGGATCCAGCTCGCCGTTTCGGGCACATTCGGTCAGATCGCGCGCATACTGATCGATCGTGGGCGTCGTGCTCTCCTTTGGCGCGGCGCTATCCTTCTCACCCGCGCCGCACGCCTGCAAAAGCTGCGACCGCGCCTGCGCCAGATCGACGCCCAGACGCATGAGCGCCTGCGCCGCCACGCCCTCGCGTTCAAACAGCAGCGCCAGCAGCAGATGCTCCGTACCCACATAGCTCTGACCCAGATCGCGGGCCTCGCGCGCGCTCTGCTCGAGCACCTTCTTCGTGCGCGGCGCGTAGGACATCGATTGGACGGCGGCCTGCTCGTCGCCCTCGCCCACCATCTGGACGATCGTTGCGCGCAGTTCCTCCTCCGAGACGGCGTTCAGTATCAGAGCCGCCTTGCCGGGATCGCGCATGATGCCGAGCAGCAGATGCTCCGTGCCCACATAATTTCTGTGCATGGCCGCCGCTTCCTTTTGAGCGGCCACCAGCGCGCGCTGCGCCCTTTCGGTAAATCTTGCAAAAAAAGCCATAGTTCCTCCTTAAAGACCTGTCAAATGAAAAGCGCTATGCCGTGCCCTCCAGGCGGCCGATCGCCTCCCTCAGCGCGTCGGCGCGCAGCATATCGCGCTGCCGTTCGGTCAGCTTTTCGGCGACGCGGCACTCTATGGACGCGTCGCTCATCTCGCCCAGGAGCCGATCGATTGCGTCCAGCGGCCAGTCGATCAGTCCGAGCGCCGCCGCCAGACGAATATCCGAGCAGCGCTCACGCATTTCTGTCGCGCTCATCAGACGCGCCGCGCCGATCAGCGCCAGCGACCGCCCCGCGCGATCCTCCATCAGCAGCTTATCCTGTTCAAGGATGCGTTCCCGCACGGCGCGCTCGGCTGCAATCAGCGCCAAAGCTGCCTCGGAAAGCGCTTCCAGTGCTTCCTCTTCTGTCTGTCCCATTTTTACCGCGGCGGACAGGCGATAAAGACCGCTCTGATCGCCCTTTTCTTCAAAGCGCTTTTTCAGGCTCAGTCCCTTTTTATCCATGTCGCGCATCAGGCGCGTCGTCTGACCGGACGCGCGCAGCGCCGGCAGATGCAGCGTGACCGCGGCGATCATGCCCGCACCCGCCAATATCGGCTCGGCGGTCAGATAGCCGAACTGCTCGTCATAGGCGTATGCGCCCGCGCCGTCCAGCCAGTCGTCGGCCATAAACGCCAGACCAGCCGTGCGCTCGAGCTGAAAGCCCGCAAGCGCCGCGTCGATACGAACGTGCTCCGTGCCGTTCACACCGATGTTGATCGTCGCGCCCTTCGAAAGAAACGCGGCTGTGCGCGCGGCGTTTTTAAGAAGATCGCGGTCGATCAGGCCATGCTCGGCCAACCGTCCGCGTTCGGAGGCGGTCATATCGGCCAGCCGGCTCACGACGAACGCGTCGCGCTGACCCGCATCCTCCAAAGCGGCGTTGACGCGGGCGACGTTGTGCATGGCCTCCTCATCGCTCATGGACGCATCGAACGGCACGTCCGCAAAGTTTCTCAGAAGGCTCACGCGCGTTTCGAGAACGACGTCCGCTTCGGGCGCTGTCTTGTCATTCATGGCGTTCAGCCTCCCCCGCGCCGTCCAGCGCGCGGATTTGATCGCGCAGCTCGGCGGCCGCTTCGTAATCCTCCTCGGCGATGGCCTGCTTCTGGCGGCGCCTGAGCGCGCTGATGCGCATCTTCTTTTCGATGGATTCGTTCATGCCGCCCGCGTGCCGGCCTGCGTGCCGGTCGCCGCCCGCGCGCTTCACAAGCCATGCGCTCAACGGCTGCCGGAAGACTTCATAGCATTGCGCGCAGCCGACACAGCCTGTCTTGAGAAAGGCCTCATAGCTTGTGCCGCAGCCCTCGCACGTCAGATCGGGGATCGGCTCCGTGTCCGGCGCGCTCTTGCGGACGGGGGGAACGCCCGAGGTCAGCATCTGTCCGATCGTACCGGCCAGCGCCGAAAAGTCGATCTTCAGCTCCTTTTTGCGCGCCAGACATTCAGCGCAGAGGTTAACGTCCTTCTTTTCGCCGTCCACGATGGTCGTCAGATGAATGTTGGCCGGACGAATCCCACATTCGTCACACATGATCATGGCTTTCACCTCGCTCGGCATTTCTGAAAACCTGCTGGAGCATATTGCGCAGCACGGCGGCGCGCAATACGTTTTTCGCGCTGATGGGCAGCGCCAGCGCGTTCTGCGCCACAGCCGAGCGCATCAGCAGCGCCTCGTTGAGCGTCACGAGCTTGCTGTCGTGCAAATGCTCGATGATGGCCACGGCGCTCTCTTCGTCGATCTCATTGCCCACGCGATTGAGCAACACGCTTAAAAGATTCCCCTCCGGCCGCTCTCTCATGCGCACGATGCGCACAAATCCGCCGCCGCCGCGCCGGCTCTCGATCACATAGCCATGATCGACCGAAAAGCGCGTCGCCAGAACATAGTTGATCTGCGACGGCGCGCAGCCGAAATGCTGGGCCAGCTCGTTGCGGCGCAGCTCGACCTGCGTTTCTTCCTCCATAAGGTCCTTGATGAATTTTTCGATTGTATCGCTTAACTGTGCCATACGGCAACGCCTCACTTATACTTTGACTATCTCTGACTTTTATTATACCTCATTCTCAGAATAATGCAACAAACAA
>SFOF01000269.1 GCA_004552515.1 Clostridiales bacterium | reverse complement strand
ATGACCATTGTGTACCTCCGTGGGGACGGTCGTCTTTTGCATGTCGAGCGGCGCGTAGCGCGGCGGCGTGCGCGTGAGAACGACGGCCAGCGCTTCGTCAACGCGGCGCAGCAGCGTGATCTGCATCAGCGCGCGCATGTCGGCCGGCAGGTCTTCCAGATCCGGCTCGTTCTCGGCGGGCAGCATGATGTTGTCGATGCCCGCGCGGTGCGCGGCCAGCAGCTTTTCCTTCACGCCGCCGATGGGCAGCACGCGCCCGCGCAGCGTGATTTCACCGGTCATGGCCACATCCTGCCGCGCCGCGCGTCCGGTCAGCGCCGAAAGCACCGCGCAGGCCAGCGCCACGCCTGCCGACGGGCCGTCCTTGGGCACAGCGCCCTCGGGCACATGGATGTGGATGTCGTACTTCTTATAGAAGTCCTCTTCCAGGCCGTACTGCGCCGAATGGGCGCGGATGAAGCTCAGCGCCGCGCGCGCCGATTCCTTCATGACGTCGCCCAGCCGGCCGGTCATTTCAATCGAGCCCTGTCCGGGCATGACAACCGCCTCGATCGGCATGGTGGTGCCGCCCGCCTGCGTCCAGGCCAGACCGTTGACCACGCCTATTTCCGGCTTGCAGTCCACGTCGTCCGGCAGGAATTTGCACACGCCCAGATAGGCGCCCAGCTCGTTCGGCTTGATGGTCAGCGTAAACTTTTCGCCATCCTCCGCCTCCAGCATCTTCATGACAGTCTTTCGGCAGAGCCGGCCGATTTCGCGCTCCAGCGTGCGCACGCCGGCCTCGCGGGTATAGCCGTCGATGACGGCGGAAATCGTCTTGTCGCTGAGCTTCAGAGCGCCGCGCCTGAGGCCGTGCTCCCTGAGCTGACGGGGCAGCAAATGCTTCTTGGCGATCTGCACCTTCTCCTCCAGCGTATAGCCCGGCACCTCGATCAGCTCCATGCGGTCGAGCAGTGCCTCGGGAATATCCTCCGCGCTGTTGGCCGTGGTGATGAACAGCACCTTTGACAGATCGAACGGCGCGTCGAGATAGTGATCGGTGAAGGTATTGTTCTGCGCGGGATCAAGCGCCTCCAGCATGGCCGAAGCCGGATCGCCGCGGAAATCGCTGGCCATCTTGTCGATCTCGTCGAACAGGAACACGGGATCAGCTGTCCCGCACTGCCGCAGCCCCGACATGATGCGACCGGGCTGAGAGCCGATATAGGTGCGGCGATGGCCGCGAATCTCGGCTTCGTCATGCAGGCCGCCCAGCGCCACGCGCACATACTTGCGCTTGAGCGCGCGCGCAATCGAGGCGGCGATCGACGTTTTGCCCACGCCGGGCGGGCCGACCAGGCAGAGGATCGGACTTTTCATGTCCCCGCGCACCTGGCAGACCGCCAGATACTCGAGGATGCGCTCCTTGACCTTTTCAAGGCCGTAATGATCGGCCTCGAGCACCTTGCGCGCCTTGGCCACGTCGATTTTCCCGGCCGTCTCCACGCCCCAGGGCATATCGAGCATCCAGTCGATATAGTTTTCGCACACAGCCTGCTCCGGCGTGCCCGTGGGCATACCGGCCAGACGGTCGATCTCGCGGCGCGTCTTTTCCCGCGCCTCGTCGTTCATTTTGGACTTTTCAAGGCGGCTGCGCATCTCGTCGATGCGGGCGGTTTCGTCGTCGCCCAGCTCTTCCTGCACGATCTTGAGCTGCTCGCGCAGATAATATTCGCGCTGATGCTCATCGACGTTCGCCTTGGTCTTTTCCTCGATTTCGTGCTCGATGCGCGCCAGCTCGCCCTCCTCGCGCAGCATACGGCACAGCAGCTGGAGCCGCAGCAAGACGTTCCTGCACTCGAGAATTTCCTGCTTGTCCTGCACCTTGCGCAGAGAATTGGCGGCGATTACGTCGGCCAGCGTGCCGGGATTCGTCTCGCTCTCGACCATCTGCACCATCTCGCCGGACACATGGCCGCGCGTGCGCGCCAGCAGCGTAAAGAGCGACTTGGCGCGCTCCGCATAGCCGATCAGCTCGTCCTCATCGCCCACCATGTCGCTCTCAACGGACACATAGCTGCCCATCCAATGATGATTCTCATCGGTCATATCGAGCAGCAGCGCGCGGCTTTCGCCCTCGCAGACCAGACGCATCACGTCGTCGCTCGCAGGCATGACGTGACGCACGCGCGCCACCGTGCCCATGGTGTAGAGATCGGCGCGCTCGGGCTGCTCGCAGTTCACGTTGCGCTGCGCCACGAGCAGTATGTGCCGTTCTCCCTCCATCGCCGCTTCCAGCGCGGCGAGCGAACGGTCGCGCCCCACATCGATACAAACCGTCGTATTGGGAAAGACCGCCAGCCCACGCAGCGGCAGCAGCGGCAGCTTTCCCTGAACCTGATTAACGTCTCCCAATGTCCGTATCCTCCCAGAGCGTATGAGCGCCTCACGGATGAAACGCGCAAATGATATATTTCGACACCGCCTTACAGGCAGATCGTTCGACATTCTTGTCTATTATACAATCACTCCTGTCAAAAATCAAGTGTGCAGGCGGCGGCTGCCAAGACAATTTGTGGCCGGGCGCAAGTTTTTACATGCTGTTCTTTCCTCTTATATGGGATATTTTGAGTTTCTCTTGCCAATCGCCGCCGGATATGCTATAATAAATAAAACACCGCACCATTTTCAATCTCAAAGGAGAAACGCATCATGATCAACGTCAACGATTTTCACGCCGCGACCGACAGCGACGTCTTCGAGCGCGCGATTGCCGCGCTGGAGCCGGACGGCATACTGCTCGTGCCCCCGCGCCGCTCAGCCGTTGAGCCGACGCGCGATTACTGGCTCCTCGACCGCGCCATACTGCTCCCCGCAAACACCACGGTCATACTTCAGAACGCCACGATCAAGCTCTCGGACCGCTGCCGCGACAACTTTTTCCGCAGCGCCAACTGCGGCTTCGGCTTTCCCGACCCCGAGCGCCTTTCAAACATCCACATCCGCGGCGAGGGGCTGTGTACGCTCGTCGGCGCGGATCATCCGCGCGCCACGGGCGACGGTTCAAAAATCCTCGCCTGCCCCTGCCCGAAGCGGGACGAGGATCTCATCCGCCTGGCCGACTGGATTCCCGAGGAACGCCGCGCGTCCGGCCAGCTCGATTTCTGGGACGCGCACGATC
>SFOF01000268.1 GCA_004552515.1 Clostridiales bacterium | reverse complement strand
TGCCATGTTTTCCGCGGGGAGTCCGTTGGGGGCTGCGCGCCCCCAAACCTGCGCCAAAGAGTCTTCGACTCTCTGGACTCTCTTCACGCTGCGGCGGGGCTGGGATGGCGCGTGTTCGCGGGCACTGCCCGCCGACCAGCCTGATTATAGCGATTTGCCTCCGTCCACATACAGGCTCTGCCCCGTGATGTAGCGCCCCGCGTCCGAGCACAGCAGCACCGCCGCCCCGGCGCAGTCGCGCGGCTCGCCGTAAAAGCGCGCTGGAATCTGATCGGTCACCTTCTTCGCGTACTCCGGATCCGACAGCGCCTCGGTGTTCCGGTCCGTGTAAATCACGCCCGGCGCAATCGAATTGCAGGTGATCCCGAACGGCGCGAGCTGTCCCGCCAGCGACTTGATCATCATCGTCTGCGCCGCCTTGCTCGCCGAGTAAACCAGCATATCCGGATGCGGCTTCATCTCCTGCACGCTGCCGATCGCCACGATCCGCCCCCAATGCCGCGCCTTCATCTCCGGCACGACCGCCTGCATCAGCAGCATCGACGCGCGCGTGTTCACGTTCATCTGGTCGGCGAAATCCTGCGCCGTGATGCTCTCCCACGGCTTTTTGTACTGGATCGACGCGTTCAGCACCAGTATGTCCACCGCGCCGAACGTCTCGCGCACGCGCGAGGCGATCACATCCGCGCAGTCCGCGTCCATCAGGTTCTTCTGAATGTAAAACGACTGGCGGCCCATCGCGCGGATCTCCTCCACGACCTGCGCCGCCGCGTCCGCGCGCCCCGTGCAATGCACGATCACGTCCGCGCCCGCCTCGGCCAGCGCCAGCGCAATCGCGCGCCCGATGCCGCGGCTCGAGCCGGTTACCAGCGCCCGCTTTCCCTGCAATTCAAACATAGCGCTCTCCTCCTTCAGCTGGAAGCTCTTCTAACCATAAATGTACCACACATGCCGCCATTTTTCAACATGAATCTTCCCGAATTTAGCAACTATATTACGATTTCGCGCCGATGGCGGCGTTCTTCCGGCGCGCGGCGGCCGCGTTGGCGGGAAAAGCGAGGGATGGGGGATGGGGGCTGTGCGCGGCCAAACCGAGCATATTGAAAAGCTGTTCGGAAGGCTTGAACGACATAGTTTGGCATGGTATAATAATCATGGAGCCTGTAAACCGGCTCCATGGCTTGAAGGACAACAGATGGCGCTTGGCTTTTCATCCCTCTCATGCACAACGACTGCAAAGGGGGGATGCCCTGTGACTGACGCGGATATGCTCGCCACGGTCATGCGGATTCTCTCTCTTCTGATTGCGGCCGTAACCATCGGCGACACCATCGGTAAGAAGAAATAATATAAGCAAAGCCGCCATCCGGTGATTGCCGGACAGCGGCTTTGATCTCTTTACACTTAATTGAGAGGGGAAGAAGCCGTACGAAAAGCGTCATCCCTTCATGTCATTATTGCAGCACGGCGCGGCCTGATTGTCAAGCCGCGCCGCGCATTTTTATCCCACGCCGCGCAGACCAGCCCCCGCGCGCACAATCCCTGTGCCGGCCTGTATCCGGCAGGCACAAACATTTCGCCGGCCCGCGATTCACGATCCTGTGAAAAAGAATGACGCATCGCCGCGTCAGCGCGGAACGCCGCCCTTGTGCGCAAAGGCGCTCAGCCCACCGGGACGAATGTAACGCGTTTGTAGGCCGTCTCGAAATTGTGCGCCGTGATTTCGACGTCGGACTGCGGCGCGCTCTCCGGCGGTCTTGAAAAGGCCAGACGGATGAGCGCGTACTCGCCGCGCTCGAAGGCGAAGGTTTCGCCGTCGTCGTCGTAGAGCGTCGTTTCGCCGCGTTCGCCGTAGCAGCGCGCCTCCAGCGTGCCGTCCTCCCGCAGCAGCGGTATGATCCCGCCCGATTTGACGAACAGCGGGATCCTCTCCAGCGGGCAGGCATAGCGCACCGTGCCCCGCAGCGCCTCGCCGGTGTAGAAATCATGCCACACGCCGCGGGGCAGCACGACCTCGCGCTCGGTCTGGCCGGGCAGCATGGGCGCGGCCATCAGCGCGTCGCCGATGAGGAACTGGTCGGTCACGTCGCGCGCGGCGCGCAGCTCGTAGGGATTGGCCGTGCCGTCGAGCGCGCCGCTGGATGCGTCCTCGCGCCCCGTCAGCGTCGGGTCGTCCATCACCGGCGCGCGGAAGGGCGGGATTCCCTCGCTGTGATAGCGGTAGAAGGCCGTGTAGAGATAGGGCAGCAGCGCGCGCCGCAGCCGGATCGTGTCGGCGATGATCGATTCGACCTCGGGATACTGCCACGGCTTTGCGCCGTTCGCCCAGGCGTTGAGCATCAGCATCGGCGAGAGCGCGCCCAGCTGGAACCGCCGCACCCACTCCTCGGCCGACGACGCGTCGCGGATCTCCGGAACCCACAGGCAGCCGCAGAAGCCCGCCGTCGCCATGCCGGTCAGGTATTGCCCGAAGGAATAGCAGTCGTTATAAAGGCAGAACGGCAAGGACGCCGCCCCGGCGTTGCTTGCGCGGACAAGGCCGTAGGTGCGTTTGCCGCGGGCGCGGAAGTCGTCATAGAACATCCGCTGGAGCCGCGCGCCGTAGACATTGCGGATCGCCGTGGCCGACGCGCCGGATGGGAAGCGCGCGTGATCCGGCCAGAGCCACTGGTCGTAGCCGTCGCACTCGTCGATCTTGTAGCCGCTCACGCCGATGTGATCCTCGCGGTGCTGGCGCAGGACGATTTCGCGCGCCGCCTCGAGCGTGAAATCGGGCACAGCGCCGCCCCACACCTGATGCGAGCCGCAGTAGGGCAGGAGGTCGCGATAGATGCGCGCCGACCGCGAGACGTACATATTCTCCCACAGATTGACGCGCACGCCCTGACCGGCCATATCGCGCACGAATTGGGCGGGATCGGCAAAGCGCGCGCGATCCCACTCGAACGTGCAGGGATACGAGCCGGATTGCCAGCCCGGCTCAAGCCCCAGCACGTCGATTTTCAGCCCGTGGCGCTCGAACGCGGCCAGCTCGTCGCGCGCGGCCCGCTCGTCGGCGCGGATGTGCGAAACCTCGACAAACTCGGCGCGCTGGTTGCATGACCAGTTGTCGTCGCGGCCGCGGTTCAGCTCGGGCGGCGGGTTGAGCGCGTCGGTGCGCACCGTGCCGCCCATGTAGAAGGACGCGACCTCGGCGGTATCGACGAACACGCCGTAGCCCGCGTCGGAGACATAGAACGGCACGGGCGCGTGCGTGCGGCCGGTGTCGCGCCCGGCGTAGTGGTCGCATCTCAGGTGCCGCGCGGCGTAATCCACGCGCATTTTCTCAAAGCTCAGGCCCAGCCCGTAGAGCCGTTCGCCGGCGGAGAGCGGTATGCGCAGCACGAAGCGATCGCGCACCCGCTCCGTTTCGATCCGCGCGGCGGCCAGCGGACAGGCGCCGCCCGAAAGGCGCGAAGGATCGAGCGTCGCGCCGGAAAGGGCGAGCAGGCTGCTCAGGGGGTCGGGCGTTCCCAGGCACAGCTTCCAGACGTTGTTCATGCGTGAGTTCCTTCCTTTATGTAGAGTTCTGAATGAGCGAAAGGCCGTTTTTCCCGTCTATTGTACCGTATGCGGGCGGCGTTCGTCAAGCGCAAAGCGGCGCAGTCGTTTACGCCAAATGTTAAGCAATGTTAACTTGTTGACGAACACAAGTTTCGTGTGCTACACTGTGCTTGCGATCAAAAAAGAGACGAAGGGATGAGCGACGCGGTATGGAAAGGCCGGGCATGATGATTTATTTGAACGTATGGGAGCGTTTGCAGCGGCGGCTGAGCTATGAGCAGCTGGGGCGGCTGCTGTCGGCGATGCTCGATGTGCTGGGCGGTCAGCCGCCGCAGCCGATGGACGACGATCCCGCGCTGGCGCTGGCGTTCGACATGGTGAGCGATTTGCAGGAGCGCGACGCGGAGCGCTATAACGCGATCATCGAAAAGCGGCGCGAGGCAGGGCGCAAGGGCGGCCGCAAACGCCAGCAAAACGCCGAGCAAAGGCAAGCAAACGCAGGCAAAGGCGAGCAAAACAAGCCAACTCCAATTCCAATTCCAACTCCAACTCCAACTCCAATTCCAACTCCAATTCCAACTCCAACTCTCTCTCCGTCCCCCGCGCCTGAGGAAGCGGAGAGAGAATGGCTGGACGCGGATATTCTTTGCGGCGCTGGGATGAACGGCGCGCTTCGTGACGGAGATGAGAGAGAGACGGCGGTTTATCCGGGAGATGCGGTGAACGGGGCGCTTCATGACGGAGATGAGAGAGAGACGGCGGTTTATCCGGGAGATGAGGTGAACGCGAGTATTCCTCATGGCGCTGGGGCGAACGGCGTGATTCACGACGGAGATGAGAGAGAGACGGCGGTTTATCCGGGAGATGCGGTGACCGCGAGTATTCCTCATGGCGCTGGGATGAACGGCGTGATTCACGACGGAGATGAGAGAGAGACGGCGGTTTATCCGGGAGATGCGGTGAACGCGAGTATTCCTCATGGCGCTGGGGCGAACGGCGCGTTTCGTGACGGAGATGAGAGAGAGACGGCGGGAGAATCGTGCGGCGGGGCTGATGAGGACGGCGCGGACATAGACGCGTTTTTTGAGAAACAGCGCCTGGAGGCGATTCGCCAGGCCTACGCCCATGTGCGCCGGGAGACGGATCAGCCGGAGCGGCCGGGCGAAAGCGATGCGTCTCAGGGGCGGGGCGCGCCGAGCGTGCGGGACGTGCTCGAATATGCGCGCTGCGCCCGGCTGAACGCGGACAGGGCG
>SFOF01000267.1 GCA_004552515.1 Clostridiales bacterium | reverse complement strand
CGCGGCGGCTGCGGCAGGTGCCGTCGCCATTGTGCGCCACGCGCTGCTCGGTCTTGCCCATGGTCACGAACACGCTGGTCGTACCGAAATTATAGATGTGATGATAGATATAATTCATGCCCAGCGACGCCATGTTGCTGATGAACATACTGGTGTGGAAGGGACTTGCGTCGTGAATAAACTTGGGCAGTATGCCGTGCGCATCCATGAAATAGGCCAGCCCCACCACGATATTGGGCAGAAGCGGCATACTCATCAGCGCGCGCGCCACCACGTCGGTCTTGTTCACGCCGACCTCCTTGCGCCCGTTCTCAATGGCCTCGCTCAGGCGGCGGCTCACGTCATAAATCGTGTCCTTCAGGTCGAACTGCACCTTGCACAGCGCTTCCTCGACGGAATCATCGGCCGTTTTGCGCAGCGTCACGAAGGAGACGCACACATGATTGCGCGAATACAACTTCTTGTTGACGATGAAGCGGTTCATCTCCGGATACTCGCACAGCGTGCGCACATAGGCCGCTATGAACAGCCCCATATGCGTGACGTCGACGCCCTTTTTCTTCTGCTCGCGAATATAGCGCGTCATCTCGTCAAAATCGAGATCCTGACGCGTAAAAACCTGAGAATCGCTGCGCTGAGGCATGATGTAGGGCGTCAGCGCGACAATCGGGTCGATTCCCTTCATGCGCGTTCCGTCGGATCGTCTGCCAAACATATTTCATCCATCCTTTATCGCACGGTATCATGACAATTCATATGCTACTATTAAACCACATCTTCCCGATTTCGTCAATAATTGTGACGAAAAATCGGAAAAAATCGTGAAACAGTTGTCATCCTATCGATCCAAAAAAAACGCCGTCATCGCCTTCTCATCAAAGATTTACATAATTCCTATTAACACGGTAGGGATTTAGCGCCACAATCCTACCGACATGAAGGGTCGGATCATTGAAGGGAGATGAGACGCATGATGTTTTCGTCAAAGAGCCGCTATGCGCTGCGGGTCATGCTCGATCTGGCGCGACAGAGCGCGGACGGCTATGTGCCGCTGAACGACATCGCCGTGCGGCAGAATATCTCGCGTAAATACCTTGAGGCCATCATGAACGCGCTGTGCAAGGGCCGCCTGGTTGAAAGCACAGTGGGCAAATCCGGCGGATACCGCCTGCTGCGTCCCCCCGCCGGGTACACGGCCGGCGAAATTCTGCGCGCGGCTGAGGGCAACGCCGTCGCGCCGGTGGCCTGTCTGGCCGCCAACGGCAAAAAGTGCGACGGCGCGTGCGACGGCGGCACCCTCCCCTTCTGGCACGGCCTTGAGGATCACATCAACGCTTATATAGACGGCTGCACGCTGGCCGATCTGCTCCATACGACGAATACGAAAGGCGAGGTCAATCACAATGAGCAATAAGCCGCTTCTTGAAATCAGCAATCTACACGTCAGCGCCGGCGATAAGGAGATCCTGCGCGGCGTGAATCTCACCGTCGGCCGCGACGAAACCCATGTGCTCATGGGTCCCAATGGCACCGGCAAATCCACGCTCTACGCCGTCACCGGCAATCCGGCCTATAGCGTCACCGAGGGCCTCATCGTCTTTGACGGCGAGGACATTACCGAGACGCCCGTCAACGAGCGCGCGAAGAAGGGCCTCTTCCTCTCCTTTCAGAACCCCATCGAGGTGCCGGGCGTAACGCTGTCCGCATTCATCCGCAGCGCGCTGGAGCAGAAGAGCGGCAGCCGCCTGCGCCTGTGGGACTATAAAAAAAGCTGAGCGAGACAATGAAGCGATTGGGCATGGACGAATCCTATGCCGAACGCGACCTGAACGTCGGCTTCTCCGGCGGCGAAAAGAAGAAGGCCGAAATTTTGCAGATGCTCATGCTCGAACCGAAGCTGGCCATACTGGACGAAACCGACTCCGGCCTGGACGTGGACGCCGTGCGCACCGTCTCCGAGGGCGTGCGGCTGTTCCGCGAACGCACGCATGGCTCGCTGCTCATCATCACGCACAGCACGCGCATCCTGGAGGCGCTGAGCGTGGACGCGGCGCACGTCATGGAAAGGGGCGTAATCGTCAAGAACGGCGGCGCGTCTCTGGTGGACGAGATCAACGAAAAGGGCTTTGCCAGCCTGCAGGACGACTGATGCGAGGATAAGGTCATGAAAGAAAAAAGCTATGTCGAGGATATCGACCGCAGCGTCTATGACATCCGGGACGAAGAACGCGACGCTTATCGCATGCAGGCCGGCCTGACGCCCGAAATCGTTCAGAAGCTCTCCGAAGAGAAGAACGATCCGGCCTGGATGCAGCAATTCCGCCTGGAGGCGCTGCAAATCTACAACAATATGCGCGTGCCCGACTGGGGCCCGTCGCTCGAGGGGCTGGACATCGATCACATCGCGACCTATGTGCGCCCCAACACGAAGATGCAGAACGACTGGAAAAACGTGCCGCAGGACATCAAGGACACGTTTGAGCGGCTGGGCATCCCGCAGGCCGAGCGCAAATCGCTGGCCGGCGTGGGCGCGCAATACGATTCCGAGCTGGTCTATCACAACGTGCGCGACGAGGTGGCCGCCGAGGGCGTGGTCTACACCGACATGGAGAGCGCGCTGCGCGGCGAATACGCCGACATGGTGCGCCGGTACTTCATGAAGCTGGTCACGCCTCATGATCACAAATTCGCGGCGCTGCACGGCGCGGTCTGGTCGGGCGGCTCGTTCGTGTACGTTCCCAAGGGCGTTCAGGTATCCATACCGCTCCAGTCCTATTTTCGGCTGAACGCCAAGGGCGCGGGACAGTTCGAGCACACGCTGATCATCGTGGACGAGGGCGCGAGCCTGCACTTCATCGAGGGCTGCTCCGCCCCGAAATACAACGTGGCCAATCTGCACGCGGGCTGCGTCGAGCTGTATGTGAAGAAAAACGCCAAACTGCGCTATTCGACGATTGAAAACTGGTCGAAGAATATGTACAACCTCAACACCAAGCGCGCTCTGGTCGAGGAGGGCGGCGCGATCGAGTGGGTGTCCGGCTCGTTCGGCTCGCACGTTGGCTGTCTCTATCCCATGAGCATCCTCAAGGGCGACAACGCGCGCATGGAGTTCACCGGCGTGACGTTCGCCGGCGCGGGGCAGAATCTGGACACCGGCGCGAAGGTCGTCCACATCGT
>SFOF01000266.1 GCA_004552515.1 Clostridiales bacterium | reverse complement strand
TCAGCACAGCCGCCAGCGCATAGGCCAGCCGCCTGTGATGGCGCGCCAGATACTTAAGCCCCAGCGCCGTGGCGATGATGATCCACGGCACGCTGGCAAAGTAGTGGTAGATGAACGTCAGCCGCGAAACCAGCACCCACGGCAGATAGCCGGAGAGGAACGCCACCGCGATGACCGGTAGCACGCGGTCATATTCGTCGTCCCTGCCGGGCAGCACGCGCAGCGCGGGCAGCGCGTTGCGATAAACGCTATAGCCCAGCACGAACAGGATGCCCGCAAGGCCCGTCCACCACACCGCCGGGTTGCCGAAGGACAGGATGGAGGAAGCCATGCCCGCGCCCTTGAAGTCGGCGTTGTAGTACCACATGGGCTTGACGATCAGCGGCCACTCGTACCACGGCGAGGCGAAGTAGTGCTCCGCGACGAGGTTCTTGTGGTATTCAAACATCGTCACCTGCGCGTTCCAAATCCGCTCGAGGGTGCGCAGGTTCCAGCGCACCTCGCCGTAATAGCGCAGATACGGGATGTAGCTGGCGACGTAGATAACCACCGGCACCGCTACGAAGAACACGCAGCAGGCCGCAATCGTCCGCGCGCCGTTTCGCGCAAAGAGATTGGCTGCGCGCGCGAACGCCGGGGCTTCATTTTCATGCGCCCGGGCATAGACACTCTGCCGCCAGAGCGCGTAGAATCGCGCAAAGAACAGCACCGCCAGCCCCACCGCGCCGTAGCAGCCGATCCACTTGCTGGCAATCGCCAGCCCCATGAACGCGCCCGACAGCGCCAGCGGCACGAGCGTGCGCCAGAGCGGCTGGTGGTAGAAGCTCATCTTCATCCAGCGCGCCATGCACAGGAACATGCCCATCATGAACAGCACCGGGAAGGAGTCAATCGTCGCGATGCGCGTCTGCGTGTAGTGCATGCAGTCGCAGGCGAGCAGGGCTGCGGCCAGCGCCGCCCAGCGTGTGCGGCCAAAGAGCTGCATCGCCAGCAGGTAGATCATCGGGATCATCAGCACGCCGCACAGCGCACCGGCAAAGCGCCACGCGAACGGCGTCATGCCCATCAGTCGGATGCACCAGCTCATGAACACCTTGCCAAGCGGCGGATGCGTCGTCTCATAGGTCGAAAGGCCGTGCGCGTGCTCATAGCCCGTGCGCGCGTGGTAGATCTCGTCAAAGTACATGCTGCTATACCACGAGGGCACGTCCGGTACGGTGTCCTGCTCGTCGATGAGCCTGCCCGGGTCATCCGCACGGCCCTCCAGCGCGCCCGACACGCCGATGAGCGTCACCGGCAGCGGATTTCCCTCGCTATCCATCGCCGCAATCTCCCACAGCGCGGAGCCTGCGCCCTTGAACGTCACGCGCAGATAGCGCCCAGAGAAGGAGAGCATCCCGCCGCTTGTGCCCTTGACCGTCATGCCATCCTCGGCATAGACGGGCGCGCGCAGCGCCAGCCATTTGAAGCACTCGCCCCGGTCGAAGAAGGCGTCGTTCTCCTGCGAATACACCTCGCCGTCATCGGACACCGCAAAGGAAAACTGCGTGTCCGATATGCCGCCGTAGTAGTAGATGCGGAAATCCTCCTGCCGCTCGCCGAGGTCGAAGACGACGCTCTCCCCCGCTGCCGTGGAGGTATAGCCCGTCTGCGGTGCGGTCATCGCGCCCAGCTTGTAGAAGCCCACGAGCGCATACGCCGCCGTCAGCCCCAGCATGATCGCCCAGTCGCGTTTTTTCAGGTGCAGGCGGTAGTCCTTCTCGTGCAGCAGCTCGTCGCGCATCCGCTTTTCCGCGGCGGTCACCGGCTGCGCATCGTCCGCCTGCGCCCCCTCGCACGCCCGCACACGCTGTTTCCGCGCACGCTCGGGCAGGGTCATCGGCGCCCTGCCCAGGCAGAGCGATACCGCCGCCCACACGGTCAGGCCCGCCGCCGCAAGCTGCATCACCGAAAGGATATAGCCCAGCCACAGGTTCGGCGCGATCAGGTGTTCAAAGGCCAGCACCGCGCCGATGTTCACCGCCGCCGCCGCGCTCGAAAGCACTGCGGAGAGCAGCAGGCGCACGTCCCGCGTCTCAAGAAACGCCAACAGAAGCAGCGCCAGTGCAGGCAGGATGTAACGCTCGTGCATCTTTGCGCCCAGCACAAAGACGAGCTGCATCGTCACCGCTGCGGCAAGCATCAGGCGGCTGCGCCCCCTGCCGCGCAGACAGACGGCGATGCCCGCCGCAAACGCAAGCACCATCAGCGCCATGCCGAGCTGCCCATAGGTCACGGGGCCCAGCAGCGCCGTGCTGTTGGCCTTCCAGTTACCGCCCAACAGGAACATCAGGTTGCCCGTGGAGAGCGTCGCGTAATTGTAGCTGGAGAGCGTCTCCACATATTTATCCACCAACCAGAGCGCGGAGCTTTGATTGACCGAGAACGGCAGCGCGACGGCCAGCGTCACGGCCACGCCCAGCAGCAGGCCCATGCCCGCGCGCCGCAGGCTTGCCCTGCGTACCTCAGGCGCCTCGCCCCGCCCTGCGCAGTCACGCACGAGTGCGGCCACGCCCAGCGGCGCGAGCAGCCCCGCCTGCGGCTTGGCCAGCACGGCCAGCGCATAGAGCGGAATCGCGATATGCCATTGCCCCTTCTGTGCGCGCAGCAGCACCAGCACCAGCAGCACGGCCAACACAGAATCGATCTGCCCCCATGCCGCGCCCGTGATGATGAACGCCGGGTTGAAGGCCATCAGCGCACAAAGAGCCAGCGCGGCGCGCCCGCCGACAGCGCCGACTGCTGCGCGGTAGAGCAGCGCCGCAAGCACCGCGTCGCAGGCGATGGGCACGAGCTTGAGCAGAAGCTGCCCGTCCATGCTGCCAAGCGACACGCCGAGCCAGCGCGCAGCCGTGCCGATCAGCCCGAGCACAAGCATGTAGGCCGGCGGATAGTCGCAGAAGTATCCCTCCTGATAGAAGTGCCCGGGGCCAAGCTCCGCCATTCTGCCCGCCCACGCGGCGAAGCAGCCCATATCCACCCCGTAGCCGGGCACGACGGCGGCGATGGCCAGCCGCACGGCGATGCTCAGCAGCACGGCGAGCAGCGCCAAATGCCCGCCCGTCAGCCCTATGCGTGGCGCAAGTGCCTCCTCTCCCCCGCGCAGCATCGGCAGCAGCAGGCCGCACAGCAGCAGATACGCCGCAGC
>SFOF01000265.1 GCA_004552515.1 Clostridiales bacterium | reverse complement strand
TTGTTGAAGGAGAGCGAGAGCGCCGTGAAGAAGGACATGGAGGTCTTTTTGTTCATCAGGCGCAGCTTTTTCTGCTCCGCCTTGGTGAGCGCGGGCGCTTCCTCTTCAATATGATAGGGCGCGGAATCGTCCACAAGGCGGCCGTCCAGCACGCGGATGATGCGCGTGGAATAGCTCTCGGCCAGCTCGGGATTGTGCGTCACCATGACGACCAGACGATCCTTGGCGATCTCCTTGAGCAGCTCCATGATCTGCACCGATGTGGCCGAATCAAGCGCACCGGTCGGCTCGTCGGCCAGCAGAATCTCGGGATCGTTGACCAGCGCCCGCGCGATGGCCACGCGCTGCATCTGTCCGCCGGACATCTGATTGGGCTTTTTGTGCAGCTGATCGCCCAATCCGACCTTTTCGAGCGCCTCGGCGGCGCGGCGGCGGCGTTCGCCCTTGCCGATGCCCGAGAGCGTCAGCGCCAGCTCGACGTTGGAGAGCACGCTCTGGTGCGCAATGAGGTTGTAGCTCTGAAAGACGAAGCCCACGGAATGATTGCGATAGCTGTCCCAGTCCGCGTCGTTGAAATCGCGGGTCGAGCGGCCCTTGATGACCAGATCGCCGCTGGTGTACTGATCCAGCCCGCCGATGATGTTGAGCAGCGTGGTCTTGCCGCAGCCGGAGGGGCCGAGGATTGAGACAAATTCGCTCCTGCGGAAATCAATGCTGACGCCGCCGAGCGCGGTGACCGACGTATCGCCGGCCTGATAGGTCTTGACGATGTTTTTTAAGCTGAGCATTTGAGCGTCCTTTCAATTCTGGAAAATGCAATGCGGCATATATCATTATGCGTGAAGGGCATGGACGGGGTATGACGGATTATTTGTTTTCGCGTTAAAGAAAACGGGCAAAAAAGACGGAGCACACTTTCAACTGGGCAGTTGCGTGCATGAATATTCACGATTATTGGCTAAGACGGGCCTTTGGTGTATCAAAATACAATCTGGAATTAAGAAAAGCGCGCTTGAGCGTCACTTCGCGGCGTGATAGACTATGCGGTAAAAGAAACAAAGGGTGAGGATTATGAAAGCCGCAAAGCTCAAAAACAGTCTTCTGCTGGTGCTGGTCGCGCTGATCTGGGGCGTCGCGTTCGTGGCGCAGAGCGAGGGCGCGAAGGATGTGGGGCCGTATACGTTCAACGCCGTTCGCATGATCATCGGCGGCCTTGTACTGCTGCCCTGCATAAAAATCATGGATGCGTTTCGGGCGAAGGAGCCGGATGCGCCGCGTGAAAAGGGCGGAAAGGCGCTGTGGCTCGGTGGGCTGTGCTGCGGCGTTGTGCTGTTTCTGGCCAGCACGCTCCAGCAGGTGGGCATACTGTATACGACGGCGGGCAAGGCAGGCTTCATCACCGCGCTCTATATCGTGCTCGTGCCGATCCTCGGCCTGTTTTTCGGGCGCAAGACCGGCGCGGCGCTGTGGATCAGCGTGGCGCTGGCCGTTGTAGGAATGTACTTTTTGTGCATGACCGGTTCGCTGTCTCTGGGGCGCGGCGAGGCGCTGTGTATGCTCTGCGCGCTGTTTTTCGCCGTGCATATCACGGTAATCGATCATTTCTCGCCGGATGTGGACGGCGTAAGGATGTCCTGCATACAGTTTTTCGTCTGCGGCGGCCTGAGCGCCGTGCTGATGTTCCTCTTTGAAAAGCCGGATATTCACAAAATCGTTTCGGCGTGGCTGCCGATTCTCTATACCGGCGTTCTGAGCAGCGGCGTGGCCTACACGCTGCAAATCGTGGCGCAGAAGAACGTCAATCCCACCGTGGCCTCGCTGCTGATGAGCCTTGAATCGGTGTTCTCGGCGCTGGCGGGCTGGGCGATCCTGGGGCAGGGACTCAGCGGCCGCGAACTGTTCGGCTGCGCGCTGCTGTTTGCGGCCATCATACTGGCGCAGCTGCCCATCGGCAAGCGGAAAACGGCATAGCGAAATCCGGGCGGCTCTCTCACAATGCGCGGGAGAGCCGCTTTTTATCGCGCAAAGCAACAGAAACTTGCTTGAACGGCGCGCGGAAACATGGTAAAGTAGAAAACGCTGAGTTCAAAAAAACGAAGGGAAGTTGAGTTATGGCGCTGTTTGACGGCATTGTCATCGTATCAGATCTGGACGGAACGTTCCTGGGCAAAAACAGCCGTATTGTGCCGGAAAATATGGAAAAAATCCGCTATTTTCAGCAAAACGGCGGGCGCTTTACCGTGGCGACGGGCCGCGAGTATATCCTCATCGAGCATGACATTCCGCCCATCGGCGAGATCTGCAATTTCCCCGCGATTGGCTGCAACGGCTCATATATCATCGATCTCAAGACGCACGAAAAGCTGCGCGAGGTCTTTCTGGACGACCGCGCGCTCGATCAGACGATGCTCGGGATCGTTTCGACTTTTCCGAACGTGGGCTTCCGCATCAGCATGAGGGACGACAACTACTATCTGGCGCATATGTATCCGGGCGCGGAGTGGATCAACGATTACGCGCCGGAGCGTATGCGCGAGGTGCCCTTTGACAAAATGCCGCGCGGCGTGTGGTACAAGGTGGCCTTCGACGGCCCCGCGGACGAGATCGACGGCGCGGCGGAGATGCTCCGGCAGCTGGACGAGCGCTTCGTCAGCGTGCGCGCCTCGGAGAACATATTGGAGATCCAGCCCGCCAGCGGCACGAAGGGCGCGATGCTGGGCTATATGCGCGCGCTGATTGGAAACGGCACGCTCTGGGCGATCGGCGATTATGAAAACGACGTCGCCATGCTGAAGGCCGCCGACCGCCGCGCCGTGCCGCAGAACGGTCTGCCCGTGCTGAAGAATCTGCCCGGCGCCGTCGTGGTGTGCGATCACGATCAGGGCGCGATTGCGGGGCTGATCGATTATATCGAAAGCGAGCTGAGGGCATGAGAGCCGAACTGAAGCGGCGTTTATTTGCGCTGACGCTGATTTTTGCGCTGCTCATTTCGCTTTCGGGCTGCGCGGCGCCGGGCGATCTTTATGATCTCGGCGCGCTTCTGCCTGAACCGGGCGAAGCGGACATCTTGTCTGAGCGCGACGCGGCCTATACCTCGAAGGACGACGTGAGCGCATATCTGCTTTTGTACGGCGAGCTGCCGCCCAACTATATCACCAAGGCGGAGGCCCGCGCGCTGGGCTGGCCGGGC
>SFOF01000264.1 GCA_004552515.1 Clostridiales bacterium | reverse complement strand
ACGAAGTAGCCCAGCGGCAGGAACGTGATGAGCGCCATATCGTTGGCGATGAGCATCGAGCCGATGAACGTGATATAGACCAGCGCCAGTACGCACAGCCGCGCGTTCCTGAACAGCTTGACGATCCGGCAGGCGAGGATATAGAAAAAGTTGATGTTCCACAGCGCGCACACCACCGACAATACGCAGAACAGGCAGGTGAGCGTCTTGAAATCGAAGTACCCCAGATACGCGCCGTCGGGCGGCACGATGAACGACGTGACCAGCGCGGCGAGCATGGCCACGCCCAGCACGGTATTCTTCTTAAAAAAGCGGCCGATCGCGGCGAGAACGGCGCGGGGATGCAGACGAACGAGCATAAAAAAGCACTTCTTCCCAATCAAATTGACGTAAAAATCAAAACGGACGCATTATAGCACACCTCCCTTTCCGGCGCGCGCATGAATCGGTTATTTTTCCGGCAGAGCGATAAAATTTTGACAGCATTGTAAAGCCATGATATAATGATTGCGGCGATAAATCTGTGCAGGGAGAGGGATTTTCTATGGACTATATTCGCGAGGAACGCAGAACGCCGGTCGCGGGCGAATACGACGTGATCGTCGTGGGCGGCGGCCCGGCGGGCATTGGCGCGGCGATTGCAGCGGGACGAGCCGGCGCGCGCACGCTGCTGATTGAAAAGTACGGCTGCCTGGGCGGTATGTGGACGAGCGGACTGGTCAATCCGCTGTTCGACTATAAGAACAAGGGCGGACTGGTGCAGGAGATCGTCGATCGGCTGGACGCGGCGGGGCAGAGCGTGCTGGTGGCGGGCGGGATGTACGATTTCGACATCGAGGAGATGAAGTATCTGCTCGACGAAATGACCGGCGAGGCGCACGTCGAGATTCTCTTTTACAGCTATTTTGCCGATGTGCTGAAGGACGGCGCGCGCATAAACGGCGTGCTGGTCGAAAACAAGGCCGGACGGCAGGCGTACAGGGCGGGCGTTGTGATCGACTGCACCGGCGACGGCGACGTGGCCGCGCGCTTCGGCGTGCCCTGTGAGATCGGTCGGCCGGGGGATCACGCCTGTCAGGCGATGACGCTGATGTACCGCATGAGCGGCTTTGACTTTTATCAGCGCGGCGCGCGGGAGCTGTACGAGCGCATGGTTGAGGCGGGCAGGGCGCACGGCGTGACCGATTACGACTACAATTTCGATCAGCCGTGGATTCTCAAGCTGCCCGCGCCGCACGCGGGGGTCTGTCAGATGACGCACATGCGCGGCTATGACGGCCTTGATCCCGCCGATCTGAGCGCGGCGCTGATCGAGGGGCGCAGGCGCGTTCACGACGCGGTGCGTTTCCTGCAATGCCATGTGCCGGAATTTGTCGATATGCATCTCGATCAGACCGCCGAGATGCTGGGCGTGCGCGAGACGCGGCGCGTTCACGGGCTGTACGAGCTGACGATGGACGATCTGCGCGAAGGCCGCCGATTCGAGGACGGCATCTGCGTGTGCGCGTTCAATGTGGACATCCATCAGCCGGACGGCACGTCTCAGGAAAAGAGCGAGGACTACCGCATGAAGCCCTATCACATTCCGTATCGCTGTCTGGTGCCCGTAGGCGCGGACAATCTGCTGATGGCGGGGCGCTGCATTTCCGGCTCGTTCGAGGCGCACGCTTCCTACCGCGTGACCGGCGACTGCGTGGCGATGGGTCAGGCGGCGGGCACGGCGGCGGCGCTGGCCCTCAGCCGGGGCGTGTCCACAGCGGCGCTGGACGGACGCGACGTGGCCGCGGCCATGGTGCGGCAGGGGGCAAAGGTGTAAGAGGATATTCGCGAAAAAAACACGCTTTATATTGGAGCGTGCGACAAAAAGCAGTCCATTGGGCGCTCAATATGCAAATGAGAGAGAAGGTGAATGAGTATGCGGTCGCCATAGCGGCTTGCGTAATGCGGCGTTACTGAATAACAGATTGAAAGGATGGAGGAACGATGGACAAGAACGTTAAGACACTCTGCACAAAAATTGGGGGGGGTAGACTGACAAAGCGCCAGATCATTCTGCTGGCGGTGCTGCTGGTTGCCGCGCTGCTTTCTGCAACGGTGGTTCGCGGCTGCGTCGCGTCAGTCGACGCGCACTCGGCGACAATCCGCATTTTGAATGAGAAGCAGGGGAATGCGACGGGATTGCTCGCAGCGTCGGCGGGCACGGCGGCGGTGATTTCGGCGATTCCGGGCGGCATGGGTTCGTCGATTGCCGACAAGCTCATGGATCTGAGCGGCTATTTCCTGTTCATGCTTGCGGTGCTCTTTCTGGAAAAATATCTTCTGGCCATACTGGGCACGCTTGTATTCGGCTTTATGATTCCCGCTGCTTGCGTTTTGTGCGCGCTGCGGATGCTCAGGCCGCAGTTGCCGCTGGAAGGCGCATGGAGCAGACTGGTCAGGGCGACAGCGATGGGGCTTGTGCTCTTTCTGACGATTCCGATCGGCGCGTGGATGTCGGGCGTGATCGATCAGACCTATCAGCAGACGCTTCAGGCGACCATCGATTCCTCAAATGAAATCGCGGCGGCGGCTGACGAGGAAAAGGTCGGCGATGCGGAGGGCGGCGAAGAGGCGCAGGGCTTCTGGAGCCGCGTGGGCGGCGCGGTGAGCGGGGCATGGAACAGCGTTGTGGGCGGCGTGACCAGCGCGCTCGACTGGGCAAAAACGACGCTGAACCGCTTCATTGAGGCCATTGCCGTGATGCTCGTGACAACCTGCCTTATCCCGCTCTTGCCGGTTGCTGCGGGCATTGTGCTGGCTAAAAAGCTGTATGGCGTTGATCTGACGGGCGGGCGCTTTGCACGTCTGACTGCTGAAAAGTCGGAGCCTGCCGAACCGATTCCCGCCGCGCAGGTGGATATTGTCATCCACAATGACGATGAGCCTGAGAATGAAGGACAGCGCGGCGCATAATCGTTTATAAAAAAGGACTTCAGGCCATGTCGCCATAGCAGGCGATGCGGTCTGAAGCCTGTTTTTTTGTTATTTCGCCCGCCACTGATAGGCGATGCGCGGCGTATTGTCCTCCATGTAGACTGTGCCGCATTTCGTGAAGCCGCTGCGCGCGATCAGCTTCTTCATGATGTGGTTGTCGGCGTGGGTGTCTATGCGCACATCGCAGCCGAGCGACTGGGCATAGGCGGCGATGGCGGCGAAAACGCCGTGATACGCGC
>SFOF01000263.1 GCA_004552515.1 Clostridiales bacterium | reverse complement strand
TTCTGCACCTTTGCCATGGGAATCTCTCCTTTTCTCTTGCATCGGGGAAAACCAAGAACCGCGCGAAGACGTCGCCCCGAATCCCCCGCCTTCGCTGGATTCAAGGGACGAAAGTTGTCTTCCGCGGTTCCACCCTTGTTGGCGCGCACAGGGCGCGTCCTCTTTTTATGCCGTTTTTGCCGCTCCGGGATGCCAACCCCATCGACGCGATTGCACCGCTATGATACTAAAAAAACGCAGTTTTGTCAAGCGTTTTTCCTGTGCCGCGGCCTTCTTCCGCTCACGCGCATCATGTGTGAGAGGCGCTCGCCGCCCCAGAGCTGCACGCCGGTTGAATCGGCCAGCTCGCGCGCCGGAATCGTGAAGCCGCTCGGGCAGACCACCGCCGCCTCGTCACACTCGTAGTATTCGCAGCCAGCATAGGCCTCCTGCACGGCGGCATTGCCCGCGGGGCTGCGGTAGTTTTTGCACTGGATGGCGTAGCGCACGCCGTTTCGCGTGGCGAGGATATCCACGCCCTGATCGCCGCAGTACTGCGTCACCTGCACGTCGCGGAAGCCGTTATCCCTCAGCACATCCGCGAAATACAGCTCAAACTCCTCGCCATCGAGCTTCAGGCACTCGCGGGCGCGCCGGTTCTTCGCCGTCAGCCGTCGAAAAAGCCAGACGGGCGGCGCGGCCAGCAGCCGCAGCAGGTGCACAAGCAGCCACCACAGCCCCTTCACCAGCGCCAGCAGCCCCTGCCCCAGCGCGCGCGCAAGCGCCGCAAACGCTGCGCCTATGCCCTCGCAGAGCGCATCCACGGCGCACAGCAGCGCGTGCCCCAGCGCGGCAAGCGGCCCCCTGCGCCTTCCGCGCTTTTTATATCCCGCCATGCGTCACGCCCTGCGCTCAATGCACGCCACGGCGTGGCTGGAGATGCCCAGCCCCTCGCCCTCAAAGCCCAGCTTCTCCGTCGTCGTGGCCTTGATGTTCACGCAATCCGCACTCACGTGCAGGTGCGCGGCGACGTTTTCGCGCATCTGTTCGATATAGTCCTTGAGCTTGGGCCGCTGGCAGATGATCGTCACATCGACATTGCCCACGCTGTAGCCGTGCTCCTCCAGCAGGCTGACCACGTGGTCAAGCAGCCTTCCCGAATCCGCACCCTTGTAGGCGGGATCGGTGTCCGGGAAATGCCGCCCGATGTCGCCCAGCGCCGCCGCGCCCAGCAGCGCGTCCATCAGCGCGTGCAGCGCCACATCCGCGTCGCTGTGTCCCAGCAGCCCCTTCTCATAGGGGATCTCCACGCCGCAGAGGATGAGCTTCCTCCCCTCCACCAGCCGGTGCACGTCATAGCCGTGTCCGATGCGCATACGCCCGCTCCCTTTCTCCTGCCGTCCCTCGCGCCGCAGGATCACCTGCTGCGCCAGCAGCATGTCCTCCGGGGTCGTCAGCTTGATGTTCTCCACGTCGCCCTCGGTCAGCATAACGCGGCAGAGCGCGCGCTCGGCCAGCGCCGCGTCGTCCGTCGCGCGCTCCGCACTGTCCGCAAAGCGCTCATGCGCCGCACGGATGAGCCGCGCATCAAACGTCTGCGGGGTCTGCACCGCGCGCAGCGTCTCCCGATTCGGCGTATCGATGACGGCGCCCTCCGCATCCACGCGCTTGACCGTGTCCTTGAGCGTCACAGCTGCCACGCCGCTGCCGCAGCGCTTCGCGCTCTCAATCGTCCGCTCGATGACCGCCCGCGTGACCAGCGGCCTCGCGCCGTCATGGATGGCGATGATGTCCGCCGCAGGATTGACCGCCTGCAGACCGTGATGCACGCTCTGCTGCCTGTCCGTGCCGCCCTCCGTGAGCGTCACGTCAAGGCCGTGCGCCGCCATCAGGGCGCGCATCTGCTCCATGTCCTCCGCGCCCGTGACGACGACGATGCCGCCGTCAAAGAGCGCCGTCTGCGCCAAAGCGCGCACCGTGCGCACGATGACGGGCACGCCCGCCACGTCGGCGAGCACCTTGTTCCTGCCCAGCCCCATGCGGCTGCCGCGCCCGGCTGCCACGATCACCGCAGCGTTCATCCGATGTCCTCCTCACCCTCGAGCAGCTCGAACATCGAGCCCGCGTCGCTCTTTCTCACCGTCTCCGCCACGGCCAGCACGCGGAAGCGCGCGCGCTTCTCGCCGAAGCGAATCTCCAGCACATCGCCCACATTCACCTCAGAGGCGGGCTTGGCCACCTTGCCGTTGATCGTCACGCGCCCGCCCTCGGAGGCCTCCTTTGCCACCGTGCGCCGCTTGATGATGCGCGAAACCTTGAGATACTTGTCCAGCCTCATCGTCAATCCTCCCCTTGCTCATCGCCCGCGGCGCAGCAGGCCAGCACCGGCAGCGCGCACACGAACGGATAGATGTATCGCCCGGCCATCACAGGCCCGAGCAGAAAGGTGCCCCACAAAAGCACCGGCAGCAGGCCCACCGCAAAGCGCCGCCAGCGCCCGAAATACGCCTCCCGCAGGATCAGCGCCAGCATGACCCACACGATAGCGCCCATATTGAACCAATACCCAATCACCGGAATCTGCATCGCGCCCTTCGCGCCGAAGCGCCAGGAGAGCGAGCCCAGCACCCGCGGCAGAAGGCTCTGCGAGGTGATCCACTCAAAATCGCACCACTGCTCCGTCTGCTCCGTGCTGATGCCCATTTGCAGATAATAGCCCGACACGCGGTACTCGCCGTAGGGATAGAAGAAGGGATACGTCAGCGCCAGCGCCGCGTCCAGATACGTCCCCGCGCACTTGCGCCCGACGCTCAGCCACACGCGCAGATAGCGCCCGGGCTCCTCCATCAGCCGCTGCGTGTCGAAGGCGAACTTCACCGGGTCGGAGACCGTCGGATCGTACTGCCGCCATGCCTCGCCGGGCATCAGCTCGTCGATGGCCTGCTTCTCCTCGCCGGTGAGCCTGTCCGCATCCATCAGGCGCGCGCGGGCGAGCTGCTGGATCGGCCAGGAGAGCATCTCCCGCGCATCGCCCTTCTGCGCGTGTGTCGCCGCCGCGAGCAGCGCGTTTGTAACCAGCGCCAGCGCGACAGCCGCCACCGTACACGCGATGAGCGCCGGCACGCCGCGGCGCGCGCGCCGCCCTTTTCCACAAATCCACAGGAAAATCAGCAGCGCTGCCCACACCGCCGCCGCGTAGACGGCATTGTTGCGCAGCAGCATCGCCGCGTTGCGCAGCCGGGCGC
>SFOF01000034.1 GCA_004552515.1 Clostridiales bacterium | reverse complement strand
CCCATGGAGTCATGTTCAATGCGGTATTCCATTGTTGGATTTCCTCCTGTTTTGATGCGTATGGTGCAATTTATGTGACAGAAACGGCGCTCGATGAAGCGGCCGTCTCCTTCACGCCTGTTAAGCGGGGTCAGATGGTCAGGCCCTTGATGATGCCCTTGAGCGTATCGGCGCTGGCGCGCAGGCGGGCGACCTCATCGTCGGTCAGCGGCACGAGCACCTTGCCGTTCACCTGCTTGTTGCCCAGGAGATTGAGCGTGCTCAGGCATACGTCGTCGATACCGTATTCGCCGTGCATCATGGTGGAGACGGTCATGGTGGTGTCCATGCCGTTCAGGAGGCACTTGATGATATGGCAGACGGAAATCGACACGGCATAGAACGTCGCGCCTTTGCGCGCGATGACGCGGCCGCCCGACTTCTTGACGTACTGCTCAATCTCATCATAGTCCATCGCCGGATTCTCCAGCGGAGAATGGCCCAGCACCTTCTGGCATTCGTCGATCGGCACGTTGGACACATTGGCCACAGACCACGGAATGAACGCCGAGTCGCCGTGCTCGCCGAACACATAGGCATGGACGTTGCTCTGGCTGATGCGGAAGTATTCCGAAATGCGCGCACGCAGACGGGCGGTGTCGAGGATCGTGCCCGAGCCGATGATGCGGTTCTCCGGAATGCCGGACAGCTTGGTGAAGGTGTAGGTCAGTATATCGACGGGATTGCTGACGATGATGTAGGTGGCGTCGGGCGCCTGACGGGTGATCTCCGGAATGATCGACTTGGTGATGCCCACGTTGATCTGCGCCAGCTCCAGGCGGGTCTGGCCGGGCTTTCTGGCAATGCCGGAGGTCAGCACCACGATGTCGGAGTTTTTCGCGTCCTCATAGGTGCCGGCATACACCGAGCAGGGGCCGAAGAACGGCGCGCCCTGGCGGATATCCAGCGCCTCGCCCAGCGCCTTTTCCTGATTGATGTCAATCAGAACAATTTCGGAAGCCACGCCCATGATGGCCAGAGAGTAGGCGATCGTCGAGCCGACGCTTCCCGTGCCAATAATCGAAACCTTAATCATAAAGCACCCTCCTCGCGTTCTTGGTTCGTAAGTTGCTTATCCTTCCATTGGTGTATCGATAGATTTTCTATCGAAAGAGGACAGACCAAAGCCTTTTGATGACAGCGCCGGTTTGAGGGATGAAGCGCTCCCTGAGGAAACGCCCCATCCCCTCGTCAGATATTCTTATTTACTTAACCAGCGGCAGCACAGTCTCCTTGAAGAAGGTGCGCGCCTTTTCCGGCTCCACGCGATAGGTTTCGCCGTTCACGGAGACGGACACGCCGCACTTGGCGCACTGGTGCATACAGAAGGAGGCCTCAAACTTCACCTTGTCATAGAGGTTGCCCTCCTCGATCAGATGCTGGAAGGTCGCAATGATATTGTGCGCGCCATTGAGATGGCAGGAGCTGCCAATGCAAACGCGAAGCTCAACCATGTTATTCTTCCTCCTTATGCGTATAGTGGACGTGCAGCAGTTCGTGAACCTTGCCCTTGATGATGTCGTGATAGACGCTGGTCATGAGCGGATTCTCCTCGGAGCGGCGGATGCTCAGCTGGCGATCGGCCTCGTACAGGCCCTTGCCGCGCTCCTTCTGATCCTGAACGGTGGCGAAGGGCTGACCGCCGCCGCAGACGCAGCCGCCAGGGCAGGCCATGATCTCGATGAAATCAAAATGCTCGCCGTTCTTCATGCGCTCGATGACCTTCTCGGCATTGCCCAGGCCGCTGGCCACGGCGATGTGCAGCACGGCCTCGCCATAGGGAACCTCCAGCTCGCGGATGCCCTCGCTGCCGCGCTGTCCGGCCTTCTCGATCATATTAAGCGCCGTGCGGGACTTGGAGGAGGACACGCGGCGCAGCACGGCCTCGGTCACGCCGCCGGTCACGCCGAAGATCACGCCTGCGCCGGAAACGGTCGCAAAGGGCATATTCACCGCTTCAGGCTCCAGCTCATTGAACATGATGCCGGATTCCTTGATCATGCGGATCAGCTCCTGCGTGGTCAGCACCACATCGACGATCGGCTCGCCGTCCTTCGTGAACTCGGGACGCGCCGCCTCAAACTTCTTGGCCGTGCAGGGCATGATGGCCACATGGAAGGGCTTGCGGGAGGACTGGGCGCTCTGATCCTTCAGGATCGAGGCCAGCATCTGCATGGGCGAGCGGCAGGTCGAGATGTTCTCGAGCAGCTCGGGATGCTTCTTTTCGGCATACTGGATCCAGCCGGGGCAGCAGGAGGTGATCAGCGGGATGTTCTTGCCTTCTTCAATGCGGGCGAGGAACTCCTCGGTTTCCTCCAGCACGGTCAGATCCGCGCCGAAGGTGGTGTCGTACACCTCGTCGAAGCCCATGCGGCGCAGCGCGGCCACGATCTTGCCCATGACGTTCTCGCCGTCGCGCACGCCCAGCTCGCGGCCCAGCGCGACGCGGACGGCCGGAGCAATCTGCACGGTGGTCTTGACCGCGGGATCATTGATGGCCTTCCAGACCGACTTGATGTTGCTCTTGACGACGATGGCACCGGTGGGACACACCACGGAGCACTGGCCGCAGCCCACGCAGGGCGACTCGGCGAGCGGCTTGTTAAACGCGGTGCTGATGATCATCTTGGAGCCGCGGAAGGCAAAGTCGATCGCGCCGACATTCTGAACCTCGTTGCACATACGCACGCAGTCGCCGCAGAGGATGCACTTGCCGGCGTCGCGCACAATGCAGGGCGAGGAGGTGTCGTCGTCGCGGGTGGAACGCGCGCTGTTGGGGAAGCGAACGCCCTCGATGTTGAAGCGCATCGCCAGATCCTGGAGCTTGCAGTTGCTGTTGTTGTCGCAGGTCGTGCAGTCGCGGCAGTGATTGGCCAGAATCAGCTCGAGGATGTTCTTGCGGTAGCGGCGCAGGCGCTCGGTGTTGGTCTTGATGACCATGCCGTCGCGGGGCGGCGTGGAGCAGGCGGCGTCCAGACCGCCCTTCTCGTTTTCAACCATGCACATACGGCACGCGCCGTAAATGGAGAGATCAGAGTGATAGCAGAACGTGGGCAGCTTGATGCCGACCTTCCTGAGCACCTCGAGAAGGTTCTTCTCGCCTTCAATCTCAACCGGGATGCCGTCAACCGTAATATATTGCTTGTGCGTCATCTCTTAGCCCTCCTTAATCGCATGGAACGGACAGGTGCTCACGCAGCTGCCGCAGCGAATGCACTTGGACAGATCAATCGAGAACGGCTCCTTGATCTTGCCGCTGATGGCGCTGACAGGGCACTGACGGGCGCACTTCGAGCAGCCCTTGCAGAGTGTGGGATCAATCGAAATTTTCTTGAGCTTCTGGCAGGCGCCCGCCGGACAGCGCTTCTCATAGATGTGCGCCTCGTATTCGGAGCGGAAGTTCCGGATCGTGCTCACAACGGGAGAGGCCGCGGTCTTGCCCAGGCCGCACAGCGCCGTGGCGGAGATGGTTTCGGCCAGCTCCTGGAGCAGCTCGATATCGCCGTCGCGGCCCTCGCCGGCCACGATGCGCTCGAGGATCTCCAGCATGCGCTTGTTGCCCTCGCGGCAGGGAACGCACTTGCCGCAGGACTCGTTCTTCGTGAAGTTCATGAAGAAGCGCGCGACCTCCACCATGCAGGTGTGATCGTCCATGACAACCAGGCCGCCCGAGCCGATCATCGCGTGCGCGTGCTTCAGGTTGTCAAAGTCCAGCGGCAGGTCGAGATGCTCCTTGGTCAGGCAGGCGCCGGACGGGCCGCCGATCTGAACGGCCTTGAACTCGCCGTCGCCGCGCATACCGCCGCCGATGTCGAAAATGATCTGGCGCAGCGTCGTGCCCATGGGCACTTCGATCAGGCCGGTGTTGTTGATGTTGCCGGTCAGAGCGAACGCCTTCGTGCCGGGGCTCTTCTCGGTGCCGATGCTGGTGAACCAGTCCGCGCCGCGGTTGATGATCGAAGGCACGTTGGCATAGGTTTCGACGTTATTGAGCACGGTGGGCTTGTCGAACAGGCCGTGCTCGACCGTGCGCGGCGGCTTGACGCGCGGGAAGCCGCGCTTGCCCTCGATGGAGGCGGTCAGCGCGCTGCCCTCGCCGCAGACAAAAGCGCCCGCGCCGCGGTTGATGTGCATATGGAAGGAGAACTCGGTGCCCAGGATGTTGTCGCCCAGAAGGCCCAGCTCCTCGGCCTGAGCGATGGCATTGCGCAGGCGCTCGACGGCCAGCGGATACTCGGCGCGGACATAGATATAGCCCTCGCTCGCTCCGCAGGCGCACGCCGCGATCATCATGCCCTCGATCATGCGGTTGGGGTCGCCCTCCATGACGCTTCGATCCATGAACGCGCCCGGATCACCCTCGTCGCCGTTGCAGACGACGTATTTCTGCGGCTCCTTCTGCCGCTTCACCTGCGCCCACTTGCGGCCGGTGGGGAATCCTCCGCCCCCGCGGCCCCGCAGGCCGGATCTCGAGATCTCGTCGATAACCTCGTCGCCGGTCATGTCGAAGAGCGCCTTTTCAAAGGCGGTATAGCCGTCCAGCGCGATATACTCGCGGATGGCGGTGGCGTCGATATGGCCGCAGTGCTCCAGCACGACGCGGTTCTGCTGCTTGTAGAAGGGGATGTCCTCCTGACGGCGGCAGATTTCGCCCATCTTGTGATAGGCCAGGCGATCGATGTAACGGCCGTTCTTGACGGTTTCCTCAACGATCTCCTCGCAGTCCGAAAGCTGAACCTTGGTGTACAGCCAGCCCTGAGGATCGATGCGCACCAGCGGGCCCATCTCGCAGAAGCCATGGCAGCCGCTCTTCTTGAGGCCGACGGTGTGATCGTGCGGCTCGGCCTGCAGCTCCACCTCGACGGGGATGCCGGCTTCCTTCATCAGCTCGCGCAGGCGGTCGAACACCTTGAGGGAACCGCCGGCCACGCAGCCCGTGCCGCCGCAGACGATGACCTTTTCGGTCTGCAGCTCATAGGCTTCCTTCGCAATCCGGCGATATTCGATCAGATCCTGTCTGCTCTTAAGCATTCTTCTCCGCCTCCTTCAGTTCCTTCAAAAGCGCCGAGGCCTTCTCGGGGGTCATCGCGGGGTGAACGACGTCGTTGATGGTCAGCACGGGGGCCAGGCCGCACGCGCCAAGACATGATACGGTTTCAATGGTAAAGAGCAGATCGTCGGTGGTCTTCTTCTTCTCGGACAGGCCCAGCTCGGCGCGCAGGCGCTCGAGGATCGGCACGCTGCGGCGCACATGGCAGGCCGTGCCGTCGCAGATGCGGATGACATACTTACCCTTCGGCTCCAGAGAGAAGTTCTCATAGAACGTGGCGACGCTGTAAATGCGCGCCTCGCTCATCTTGAGCTCCCTGGACAGATGCGGGAAAACCTCGCGGGGCAGATAGTGATAGTGCTCCTGAATCTCCTGCAGTATGGCGATGATGTAGCGCTCCTCACGGCCGTGCGCGTCCAGGATCTTGTCCACCTGCGAGAAGTCAAACTTTTCGTTCATAGGACTTGAGGCTCCTTCCTGATTCGTTGTGTCGGGGCTTCTGATCGCTCCAATCAGACCGCGACGGCGGGGAGAATCCGGCCGCCATCGCCGCCTGAATATCGGGGAATCGCCTGTGATATGCTTCTGTACGCGCCGTCCTTACTTATTGAAGGACTCGTCGATAGCCTTGGCGGCGGTCTTGCCCGCGCCCATGGCCAGTATGACGGTCGCCGCGCCGGTCACCGCGTCGCCGCCCGCGTAGACGTGCTCGCGGGAGGTCAGGCCGGTGTCCTCTTCAACGACGATGCCGCCCCACTTCTGGGTATCCAGGCCCTTGGTGGTGTTCTTGATCAGCGGGTTCGGGGAGGTGCCCAGCGCCATGATCACGCAGTCGGCCTCCATTACGAAATTGCTGCCCGGCACTTCGACGGGACGGCGGCGGCCGCGCTCATCCGGCTCGCCCAGCTCCATGCGCACGCACTCGACGGCGGTCACGCAGCCGTTTTTCGGGTCGCGCGGATTGTCGGGATTGTTGTAGCCGAGAATCTTGACGGGGTTATTGAGCAGCTTGAACTCGATGCCCTCTTCCTGAGCGTGCTCGACCTCCTCGCGGCGGGCGGGCAGCTCCTCCATGGAGCGGCGATAGACGATGCTCACCTGGCCGCCCAGACGCAGCGCCGTGCGCGCGGCGTCCATGGCCACGTTGCCGCCGCCCACGACGACCACCTTGCCGCCCTTCATGATGGGGGTGGCGGAATCGTCGCGATAGGCCTTCATGAGGTTGCTGCGGGTCAGGAACTCGTTGGCGGAGTATACGCCCTTGAGGCCCTCGCCTTCGATGCCCATGAACTTGGGCAGGCCCGCGCCGGAGCCGATAAACACGGCCTCGAAGCCGTCCTCAAACAGCTCGTCGATGGTCAGCGTCTTGCCGATGACCACGTTGGTGTCAATCTTCACGCCCAGCGCCTTGAGCGTCTCCACCTCGCGGGCGACGATCGCCTTGGGCAGACGGAACTCGGGAATGCCGTAAACCAGCACGCCGCCGGCGGTGTGCAGCGCCTCGAACACGGTCACGTCGTAGCCCTTCTTGGCCAGATCGCCCGCGCAGGTCAGGCCGGAGGGGCCGGAACCGACCACGGCGACCTTATGGCCGTTGCTCTCGGGCTTGACGGGCGCCTCGGTGCAATGCTCGTTGTGCCAGTCGGCCACAAAGCGCTCCAGACGGCCCACGCCGACCGGCTCGAACTTGATGCCCAGCGTACACTTGCTCTCGCACTGGGACTCCTGCGGACACACGCGGCCGCAGACGGCGGGCAGAGAGGAGGACTTCGCGATCACCTGATACGCGCCCTCGAAATCGCCGGTCTTGACATGGGAAATGAATTCGGGAATATGAATATTGACAGGACATCCGCTCACACAGGGCTGATGCTTGCAATTCAGGCAGCGCTTCGCCTCGTCAATGGCAACCTCCTGCGTATAGCCCAGCGCGACCTCGCTGAAGTTGTGGGCGCGCACCGCCGGATCCTGCGCCGGCATTTCATGCTTTTTCGGGTTGACAGCCATGCTCGTTCCTCCTCACTGTTTGCTGAAGAGATTGCAAGTCTCCTCATACGCGTGACGTTCAAAGTCAAAATACATTCTGCCGCGAGACATGGCCTCGTCAAAATCCACTTCGTAGCCGTTGAAATCCGGACCATCGACGCACGCGAATTTGGTCACGCGCTTGCCGTCCTGGTGCAGGGTCAGCCGGCAGCCGCCGCACATGCCCGTGCCGTCGATCATGATCGGGTTCATGGACACGGTCACCGGCACCTCGAAGGGCTTGGCGGCCAGCACGACGAACTTCATCATGATCAGCGGGCCGATGGTGATGATCATGTCAAAGCGCTCGCCCGCCTCCAGCATTTCCTTGAGCGGCACGGTGACGTTGCCATGCCGGCCATAGGAGCCGTCGTCGGTCATCATGATGAAATTGTCGGAACACTGCTTGAAATCGTCCTCCAGAATAACGATGTCCTTGCTGCGGAAGCCCACGATACTGGTGACGTTCGCGCCCAGCTTGTGGAACTCCTCGGCGATGGGCAGAGCGATGGCGCAGCCCACGCCGCCGCCGACGATGCACACCTTCCTGATGCCCTCGGTCTCGGTCGCCTTGCCCAGCGGGCCGACGAAATCGGCGATATACTCGCCCTCATTCTTGTGATTCAGCTTGAGCGTGGTCGCACCGACAATCTGGAAGATGATCTTGACCGTGCCTTCCTCAGGATTGCAGCCGGCAACGGTCAGCGGGATGCGCTCGCCGTCCTCGTCCACGCGGAGGATGATGAACTGGCCGGGCAGGGCCTTGCGGGCCACCAGCGGGGCTTCAATCTCCATCTGGGTTACCGTGGCGTTCAGAGCCTTCTTACGAACAACCTTATACATTTCCGTCTCCCCATTGCTATTTATTTATTCCCAGAGCGCGTGTCAAAAAAGGAAGAAGCCGCAAGCTCCATCGAATCTTAAGGCCGCATCCGTGAAAAAGGCTCCCGCTCAGGCGACGCCAAAGCCCGGCCTTCGGCACGGATATAACCGTTAATCTCCTCAGATATTGCAGATAGATGATTCTTGAAACGCCCTCGAAACCGCCACGTCAGAAACCGCACCCGTGTTAACAGATAGCAATCCCTTCTGTGATCACTTTATTATATCACCGTTCGGACGGTCCCGGAATAATGACTTCATCATATCAGATATATCCTTCACGATATATCTTCATACTCTGTTCCAACACGTCTTTTATATATCCAGCATCCGCATCAGCCGCGCGTGCTCGTCGCCGAAGCAGCGATACAGGCGCATGGCGGCGGCCAGCGGCACAAGGCCCTCCACGCGCTGGCGCTTTTGCCGGTTCGTGCCGCAGAACAGCTGCAAATACAGCCCCGCGGCTTCCTCGTCCAGCCGGATGCGCGTCAGAAGATAGGTCACCGCCGCGTCAAATTCGGCGCTGCCCCGCGCGGCGTAGGCGCAATCGACGATATAGAGCGCGCCCTCGTCGGTCATCAGCACATTTGAAAGATTAAAATCGCCGTGGCAGATGTGCTCGTCGGGCGCAAGCGAGGCAATCATGGCATAGAGCGAATCCCTGCGCGGCGCGAGCGCCTCGGTCTGGCCGATCATGTAGGCCAGCCGGTCCTCGAGCGGGAACAGCTTGGGCGCGCGCCTTTTGTGGACGTCCTTATGCAGGCGGGTGAACATCGCCAGATATTCGTCGCGCCGCTCCGGCTCCTCGGCGATGCGCTGAGAGAGCGATTTGCCCCGGATGTATTCCGACACGATCATCCATTTATCGCCGATTTTCGAGACGGAATCGACCTGGGGCACGTTCAGCCCCGCCTCGATGAGCACCTCCTGATTGAAGGCCTCCCTTAAAAGATCCGATTTCGTATAGGTGCCCGCGAAGGCCTTCAAGCATTTGCGGCCGTCGCGGTAGACATTTTTGTCGTTTCTAACGGCTATCAGCCGATCCAGATTCATGCTTTCCCCTTATCCTCTTATTGGCTTTGTCAGTTCATGATTTCGCGCTTGGCCTCGCACAGCTTGGTGATGAACAGATTGTCCAGCCGCGAAAGCGCGTAGTTTTTGCGATAGATCATAACGTCCTTGTAGACGCGCTCGTTTTCGCCGCAGACGCGCTGCACCAGGCCGTAGTGCTCCAGATGCGCGTTCGGCACGGGCGACACCCACATGAACGTGCGCTCGTTGTTCGAGAGCAGCTCGAACTGGCTGGCGCGCTCGAACACGAATATGCGGCGGTTGACCGTATCGGGCAGCTCGACGCGCTTGACCTCGGACATGGGCAACGAGGGCACGAACGGATCGGCGTGAGCGATCTCGATATAGTCGCTCAGATCGTCGTAGGTGATCGTCTTGAGCCGCGCGAGCGGATTATTGCGGCTCATGATCAGCACATACTGAAATTCCGTCACCAGCTCGTAGTTTAAGTCCTTGGCGTCCATCATGCTCTTGTAATAGCGGTCGAATTCCTCGGCATAGCGCACGATGCCCAGCTTATAGTCCTCCTGAAGCACGTTGTTGAGCGCGCGCAGGGCGTTCGTCTCCTTATAAAAGACCTCGATTTTCGGCACGTCCATAAGGCACTGCGAAAACCGCGTGAACGCCTCGGAGATATAGCTGGCGCGCGGCACGGAGATCGAAAAGCGCTCCTTGCTCACCGCGCCGTTCTGAAACAGCTCCTCAACCTCGTCCACCTGCTTCAATATGCTGCCGGCATAGTTGACGAACACCTCGCCGTCGGGCGTGAGCCGCATCCCCCGCGCGCTGCGGTCGAATATGGCAATGCCCAGCGACTGCTCCAGTTCCTTGATGGCGCGGCTCAGGTTGGGCTGCGCGATGAGCAGCTCCTCCGCCGCCTTGTTCACGGAACCGGCCTTGGCAACCTCCAGCGCATATTTCATGTGAAGCAGATTCATAGCGTCCCTCCAAAGCCCGATTTGTGTATATCACTTTCCATAGCCCTGCGTGTCATTATTAGTATAATGTTTTTTCCGTCAAAGGTCAACGGTAAAACATGAGCATTTTATGTAACGCTATGAAGTATATCCGTCGTTTCCGCAAATTTCCTTTTCAAACGACGCGCCATGTCGCCCTTTCGCACACAAAAAGCGCCCCCGAACGCGATGCCGCACGTTCGGGGACGCGATGCGCCTTCCTGGTTACTCGATACCGGTCACGTCGTAGCCCTTGTCCTCGACGGCCTTCCTGAGCGTGTCGTCCGAAACATCGCCCGTCAGCGTCACGACGGCCGTGCCCTTTTCGTGGCTCACGGCGGCGGACGCCACGCCCTCGATCGCCTCGAGGGTCTTTTTCACGGTGGCCTCGCAGTGGCCGCACATCATACCGGTGATCTTCATCGTCTTAGTCATGGTTTTGTCCTCCTTCTCAATGTGGGTTTCGGGAATATGCGCCTCCGCCTGCGCCCGCTCTTTCGGCCGGCCGGCGGCGTGCAGCTTGAACAGGTTCAGGCGCAGCGCGTTGGAAACGACGCAGAAGCTGGACAGGCTCATCGCCGCCGCGCCGAACATGGGATTGAGCGTCAGCCCCAGCGGCACGAACACGCCGGCGGCCAGCGGAATCCCGATGGTGTTGTAGAAGAACGCCCAGAAGAGGTTCTCGTGAATATTGCGAAGCGTCGCGCGGCTCAGCCGGATGGCCGCCGGCACGTCGCTTAAGCGGCTCTTCATCAGTACGACGTCCGCCGCGTCGATGGCCACGTCCGCGCCCGCGCCGATGGCCACGCCGATGTCCGCACGGGTCAGCGCCGGCGCGTCGTTGATGCCGTCGCCCACCATGGCCACCTTGCCCTGCTCCTTCAGCCGGCGAATAACGCTCTCCTTGCCCTCGGGCAGCACGCCGGCGATCACCTCGTCCACGCCCGCCTGCGCGCCGATGGCCCTGGCCGTGCGCTCGTTGTCCCCGGTCAGCATGACCACGCGGATGCCCATGTCGCGCAGCGCGCGCACAGCCTGCGGGCTGTCCTCCTTGATTACGTCCGCCACGGCGATCACGCCCAGCAGCCGGTTGTCCTCGGCGAAGTAGAGCGGCGTTTTGCCGGCCTCGGAGAGCGCCTCGGCGCGCGCCTTCACATCCTCCGGCACAGCCGCCGCGTTCGAAATGAAGGCGTAGTTGCCGCCCGAAAGCGTCCTGCCCGCGCGCTTTCCCGTCAGGCCGTTGCCCGGCAGCGCCTGAAAATCGCTCACATCCTCGGCGGTTATGCCGGCCTCCCCAGCCCTTTTCATGACCGCCTTCGCCAGCGGATGCTCGCTCTTATTCTCGAGCGCTGCCGCCGCGCGAAGGAGCGTTTCCTCGCTCTCGCCGGAAGCGGGCAGTATATCGGTCACGCGCGGCTCGCCCGCGGTGATCGTGCCGGTTTTGTCCAGCGCGACGATGTTCACGCGGCCCGTTTCCTCAAGCGAGGCCGCCGTCTTGAACAGAATGCCGTTCTTCGCGCCCAGTCCGCTGCCCACCATAATGGCGACCGGCGTGGCCAGACCCAGCGCGCACGGGCAGCTGATCACCAGCACGGAAATCCCCCGCGCCAGCGCAAAGCCCACCGTTTTTCCCAGGATCAGCCAGACGAGCGTGGTCACGGCCGCGATGGCGATGAGCGTGGGCACAAACACGCCCGACACCCTGTCGGCCACCTTGGCGATGGGCGCTTTCGTCGCCGCCGCGTCGCTGACCATCTGAATGATCTGCGAGAGCGTCGTGTCCTCGCCCACGCGGGTGGCGCGGCACTTCAAAAAGCCCGACTGATTGACCGTCGCCGCCGACACCATGTCGCCCGCCGCCTTGTCAACGGGGATGCTCTCGCCGGTCAGCGCCGATTCGTTCACAGCGCCGCCGCCCTCGATCACCACGCCGTCCACCGGGATGCTCTCGCCCGGCCGCACGACGAACACATCGTCCTTCATCACCTGCTCGATGGGCACGGTCGTCTCCGCGCCGTCCCGCACGACCACGGCGGTTTTCGGCGCGAGCTTCATCAGCCCCTTGAGCGCATCGGTGGTGCGGCCCTTGGAGCGCGCCTCGAGCAGCTTGCCCACTGTAATCAGCGTGAGGATCATCGCCGCCGATTCAAAGTAGAAATCCATCATGTAGGTCATCACAGCGTCCATGTCGCCGCGCGCCTGAGCGCCGGTCATGGCGAAGAGCGCGTAGGTGCTGTAGACGAACGCCGCGCTCGAGCCCAGCGCCACCAGCGTGTCCATATTGGGCGCGCGGTGCCACAGGCTCTTAAAGCCGCTGATGAAGAACTTCTGATTGATGACCATGATGACGACGGTCAGCAGCAGCTGCGTCAGCCCCATCGCCACATGGTTGTCATTGTAGAACGCCGGCAGCGGCCAGCCCCACATCATATGCCCCATGGAAAAATACATCAGCACAATCAGAAAGCCGACCGACCAGATCAGGCGCCGCCTGAGCGCCGGCGTATCGTGATCCTTCAGCTGCTCCTCGGCTTCAGAGGCCGCCGGCGCGTTCTTTGCGCCCTTGACCGTCGCGCCGTAGCCGGCCTCCTGCACCGCCGCGATGACCGCCTGCTCGCTCGCCGTGCCCTCAACGCCCATGGAGTTGGTCAGAAGACTCACCGAGCAGCCGGTCACGCCCGGCACCTTTGAAACCGCCTTCTCCACGCGCGCGCTGCACGCCGCGCAGCTCATGCCCGTTACATTGTATTGCTTCACGTCTCTTCACACTCCCCGCCGCAATTCCGGCCGCGGCCGCCTGCGTCTTATTCTGCCCCGTCTTTACTCATTTCATCAGCTTTTGCAGCGTGGCGACCAGCTCGTCGATCACCTCGTCATGGCCCTCGCGGATGTCGTGCGCCACGCAGCTGCGGATGTGGCTGGCCAGCAGCTCCTTATTGAAGGCGTTGATCGCTGCGTTGACCGCCGCCGACTGAACCAGTATGTCGGGACAGTACGCGTCGTTCTCCAGCATACCGCGTATGCCGCGCACCTGCCCCTCGATGCGGTTGAGCCGGTGGATCAGGCTCTTGTATTCCTCCGGCGACCGCTGCTTTTTGCGCTCGCCGCAGTGGCAGCACCTTTTTTCGTTCTCCACGCCGTTCACCTCGTCTCTTCATATACCCCGTGCGGGTATTTTGATTATATACCCGCACGGGGTATATGTCAAGGGCGGCGACTGTAAATTTCCCGCGCGCCGCGCCCAATTCGCGCATAACAAAAGAGCGGCTCCGTCCTCAAAAAGCGAGGACAGAGCCGCTCGGCGCAAGGCTGGCGGCAAACTCGGCCCGGCGCGCGTTTTCAAAAAGAGACTGCCGCAAATTCGGGCGTTTTTTCACGGCGCGGCGCTTCAATCGGATCTGCGCTGAAGTTTTCCAAATCGCTCAAAACGCCCTCGGCGCTCGATCATTCGTCCTGTGCGTCGGGCCGAATGAATCCGGCTGTTTCGATAATGTCCGGCGCAAAGCGCGCGCACGCGTCGGCGGCCTCGTTCTCGTCGTCGATAATCCACAGTCCCACCTTCGCGCCCATGCGCCGCACGAGCGCCGCGCTTTCCTCGCTGGCGGGCGGCGTCCTGCACCAGGCGGTCTGGCGATTGGGATAGCGCAGCCATACCACGAGCGGATTCTCCTTCAGCACGCCGGATATGGCGCGGAGACTGTCCTCGTCCGGCGCGCCGTCATAGTGGATCGTCGCTTTCGGGAAACGCGCCGTGACGGCGGCGGCGTAATCAGGCCGCGTACAGGTGAATCCGGTCACGTCCGCCGCGCCGCTCTTTTCAACAACGTCCAGCAGAATCGCGGTCTGCGCGCTCGTAAAGGACTCGATCACGTTGTCGAGCTTGATGGCGATATGATTTTCATGGGCAAAGCGCAGCGCGTCCTCCAGCAGGGGGAGCGGCTCGCCGGCAAACTGCGCGCCGAACCAGCCACCGTACTCATAGGCGCGCGCCTCGGCCAGCGTCATTTCGGCGATCGGCGTATCGGCGCAGCGACCCTCCACATCGCGGCCCGTGCGGGCGATCGTGCGGTCGTGCAGAATCACGCACTGATTGTCGCGCGTAAACTTGGGATCCAGCTCAATCAGATCAAAGCGGTGCGCCACGGCGCTGCGAAAGGCGGCCATGGTGTTTTCGGGGCGCTGGGCGCTGTCGCCCCGGTGCGCCTGAAGCATGACGGAATGTCCGTTGATATTGCGCATAACGATACCTTCCTCACATAAGCGTCTGTGAGCGCGCGCCCGTTTCTTCGGATCAGCGCGCGCTTTCCGCCCCATTATAGCATATCGTCCGCGCTCCGGCAAGCCGCGCCGCCTGAAAAACGCCGGCGGCCCATCCCGGTGAGCCGCCGGCGTTCACAATGCGATAATCGGAATTATTTCAGCTTCCAATCGACCGTTTCCCGCTTGCTGCCAACGAAGTCCGCATAGATGCCCTTCTGATTGATCAGCGTCTCGTGCCGCCTCTGCTGCACGATCTCGCCGTGATCGATGACCAGTATCTGATCGGCGTTTTTGACGGTCTTGAGCCGGTACGCGATCATGATGATGGTCTTGCCGCCGGTCAGCGCTTCAATGGCCCTTTGCAGCCGATCCTCGTTCTCCGGATCGACGTTGGCGGCGGCCTCGTCGAGAATGACGATGGGCGCGTCCTTCAGCATGGCGCGGGCAATGGAAATGCGCTGCTTTTCGCCGCCGGACAGGCTTGCGCCGCCCTCGCCGATCACCGTCTCATAGCCCTTGGGCAGGCTCTCGATAAAATCGTCGCAGCAGGCCTTCTACGCCGCCGCGACCACCT
>SFOF01000033.1 GCA_004552515.1 Clostridiales bacterium | reverse complement strand
ACAGCCGCGGCGTGATGGACTTTTTTGAAAGCGCCGGCGTGCCGCTCAAGATCGAGCGGGGCGAGCGCGTGTTTCCGCAGTCCGATCACGCCAGCGACATCACGCGGGCGCTGGAGCGCGAAATGCGCGCAGCGGGCGTTGACATCAAGCTGTGCGCGCGCGTGAAGGGGCTGATCGTCTCGGACGGGGCCGTGCGCGGCGTGGAGACCGAGGACGGGCGAATCTGGGACGCGGATGCTGTGATCGTGGCCACCGGCGGGCAGAGCTATCCCACAACCGGCTCGACCGGCGACGGCTGGCGCATGGCGGAGGAGACGGGACACCGCACAAAGCCCGCTCTGCCGGCGCTTACCTCGATCGAGACGGTCGAAGCGTGGCCGTACGCGCTGAGCGGGCTGTCGCTCAAAAACGTGACGCTGACGGCGTTCGGCCCGGGCAAAAGGAAATACGAGGCGGGGCTGGGCGAGATGCTGCTCACGCACTTTGGCATATCCGGCCCGCTCGCGCTCACGCTGTCGAGCATGCTGCCCGAAAATCCGCAGGGGCTGCGCATGGCGATTGACCTAAAGCCCGCGCTGGACGAGAGCACGCTGGACAAGCGGCTTTTGCGCGATCTGAAGGAGAAGAGCCGCAGCCAGATGGCCACGGTGATGGACGGCCTTGCGCCGCACGCGCTGGGGCTGACCATACTGGAGCTGGCGGACGTTTCGCCCGCGCTGCCGGCCAACGCGCTGACGCAGGAGAAGCGCCGCGAGATCGTGCGCCTGATGCGCGCCATGCCGCTGACGGTGAAGGCGCTGCGGGGGCTGAACGAGGCCATCGTGACGCGCGGCGGCGTGAACACTGCGGATGTAAACTCTTCCACAATGGAATCGAAAAGGGTGGCCGGCCTTTACTTTGCCGGCGAAACATTGGACATAGACGCGCTGACGGGCGGTTTCAATTTGCAGCTGGCCTTTTCGACCGGCGCGCTGGCCGGACGCAGCGCCGCCGAAGGGAGGACACTGTGATGGACGAAAGCGAAAAAAGCATCCAGGTGGGCGCGGGCGGAACGCGGGTTGTGTCGCGCGCGGCGCTGCTTATGTGCCTGACGCAGAGCCGGGACGAGGAGCGCGCGCTCAAGGAGAAGCTGCTCCGCGAGGAGGACGTGCGCGCCGCGGCTGTGGATTACGGCGGCGAGTTTGTCGCGTCGGTCGTGCGCATCGTCGAGCGGGCGGTCGTGGCGGCCAAGCGCGAGGGCGTGATCGTCGCCGACGAATACAAGGAGGAGGGCAGCGTGGCCGGCGCGGCGCATGAGGCGCTCACGCAGGTCATGAGCAAGGCGCTGGGACTGAATGTGGGCGGCAAGATCGGCATTGCCCGCAAGGGCAATAACGTGGCCGTGGCGGTGTATTTCGAGGTGGGCCTTTTGCACCTCAGTGAGGCCGCCGTCGGGCTGGGACACCGCGCGATTTGAGAAGGAGTTTTGCACAGATGAACGGATTTGCCATCGCCATAGACGGTCCGGCGGGCGCGGGAAAGTCCAGCGTCGCCAGGGCCGTCGCGCGGACGCTGAACGCGACCTATCTGGACACGGGCGCCATGTATCGCGCCGTGGGGCTGTACATGATGAAAAGCGGCGTGCCGCTGGATATGCCCGCGCTCATTGCTGCCCACGCGGACGACGCGCACGTCGATGTGCGCTATGAAAACGGCGTTCAGCACATCGATCTGAACGGCGAGGACGTGTCGGACGCCATCCGCGAGAACGCCGTCTCGGCGGCGGCCTCGGCGGTGTCGGCTGTGCCGCGGGTGCGGGAGCTGATGGTGGCGCGCCAGCGGGAAATCGCCGCGAAGACCGACGTGGTCATGCGTGGTCATGGATGGCCGCGACATCGGCACGCGCGTGCTGCCCGCCGCGCCGCTCAAGATCTTCCTGACCGCGAGGGCCGAGGTGCGCGCGCAGAGGCGCTGTCTCGAGCTGAAGGAGCGCGGCGAAAAGGTCGACTTTGAAACGCTGCTCGGGGAGATCAGGCAGCGCGATTACAACGATTCCCACCGCGCCGTATCGCCCATGACGCCCGCCGCCGACGCGATCCTGCTCGACAGCAGCGATATGACTGAGGCCGAGGTCACCGCGCGCGTCGTGGCGCTGGCGCGCGAGCGGATGGGACGGTGAGCGGACGTGAAGAGAAATCACTTTTATCATTTTGTCGTGGCGCTGCTCTGGCCGATACTGCACCTGATCTTTCCGCACCGCGTGACCGGGCTGGAGAACGTGCCGGCGGAGGGCGCGGTCATGCTGTGCAGCAACCACGTCTCCATGCTCGATCCGTTCTTCATCGCCGGCGCGGTGAAGCGCGAGATCCGCTTTATCTCGAAGAAGGAGCTGTTCAAGAACAGGCTGCTGGGCGCGATCATGACGAAGCTGGGGATGTTCCCGGTCGATCGCGGCGGCAGCGACATGGCGGCCATGCGCACCTGCCTTTCCATCCTCAGGGAGGGCGGCGTGCTGGGCATATTCCCTCAGGGGCATCGCTATAAGCACGACGAGAACCACGAGATGCAGTCGGGCGCGGCGTTCATCGCACTGCGCACGCACGCGCCGGTCGTGCCCATCCATGTGAGCGGGCCGGTGCGCCCCTTCCGCCGGACGACGATCCACATCATGCCGCCCGTCGACCTGAGCGATCTGACGCGGCCGGACGCGCCGTCCATCGGCGAGGCGACCAGGCGCCTGGGCGAGGCCATCTGGACAAGTAAAAGCTGAATAGGACGCGGCGCGCTTGCGAGAATGTTCGTGAACGCGCCGCGCTTTTTGCGAATCATCCTGCGCGATTAAATGGACGAAATTCGGATATACGGCGAAATTCGGGCGAAAATCCGGCGATTCTCAGTCTGATACAGCGCTGAAATCCCGAAAAGCCCGAACAAACGCCCGAACGGCGCAGATGGGCGGCCTTTAACGATGAATTTACTCGAAAAGGAGGAATATTCGGTTTTTTCCCTCTTGACAGGGCGCGCGATGTGCAGTAATATAAGAGCGTAAAAACTGAATGACACAAAAAGCGATGAGGGAGAATGTCCCGGAATCGGAATCGTTACAGAGAAGCGGCGGTTGGTGCGAGCCGTGAACGAGAGATCCGACGACAATCAAATCTCCCGAGCCGGAAGGAAGAAAGCCGCTGTATCGCGGTCGCTAGACCCTTCCCGTGAAGACCGCGTGAGAGTCCGGGGCTTGATGGAGCCCGCAGAGCGGCGATGCAATATCGCAATTTGAGTGGTACCGCGGATGGATACATTCGTCTCAAAGTCATAGGACTTTGGGACGTTTTTTTATGCCCCGCGGCGGAAAAGCAGAAAAGGAGTTGAGTCAGACATGAGCAGCACAACCGATCAGATCCAGGAAATCGCCCTGCGTATTCGAGAGATGCGCGCCATCATGGGCTATGACGCGGCCGAAATGGCGGAGAAAACCGAGCTGGACGAGGCGACGTATCTGCGCTATGAGAGCGGCGAGGTTGATCTGCCGTTTACGTTCATCCACAAGTGCGCGCTGGCGTTCGGCATGGAGATCACCGACCTTCTGGAGGGCCAGAGCGCCCATCTGTCCAGCTACGCCGTCACCCGCAAGGGCCGCGGCGTCGTGACCGCGAAGGAAAAGGGCATCCGCATACAGAACCTCGCGCCGATGTTCCGCCAGAAGCTGGCCGAGCCTTACTGGGTGAAATACGACTACTCCGCCGAGCAGCAGCACCGCCCGATCCACATGACCACCCACTCCGGCCAGGAGTTCGACCTGGTCATCGAAGGCCGGCTGAAGGTGCAGGTGGGCGATCACGTCGAGGTGCTGGGCGAGGGCGACAGCATCCTCTACAACTCCTCCACGCCGCACGGCATGATCGCCGTGGACGGGCACGACTGCACGTTCCTGGCCGTCGTGCTGCCCGGCGAGCCGAAGCCCGAGGAGGAGATCCGCGACAGTCTGGTTTCGGCCAGCCGCTCCGAGCCGCTGGTGTGCGAGAAGTTCATCCACACCGTTGAGGACGACAACGGCGCGCTTAAAAAGATCGACTTCAGCGACGAGGATCGCTTCAACTTCGCCTTCGACATCGTGGACGCCGTGGCCGACCGCTATCCCGACAAGCTGGCCATGGTGCATCTGGATCACGAGAAGCACGAGCGCCGCTTCACATTCCGGGATATGAAGCTGCTCTCCGCGCAGGCGGCCAATTACTATAAATCGCTGGGCGTGAAGAAGGGCGACCGCGTGATGCTGGTGCTCAAGCGGCACTGGCAGTTCTGGCCGGCGATCATCGGCCTGCACAAGCTGGGCGCAATCGCCATACCGGCCACCAATCAGCTGCAGGCGCACGACTTTGAATACCGCTTCAAGGCGGCCGGCGTGAGCGCCATCCTCTGCACCGCCACCGGCGACACCGCCCATCAGGTCGATCTGGTCGCCGACGCGTGTCCCACGCTCAAGACGAAGATCCTCGTGGGCGGCCATCGCGAGGGCTGGCACGACTACGACGAGGAAAGCCCGCTGTTCACCCGCAAGTTCGAGCGCACTGCGGACACCGCCTGCGGCGATGACACGCTGCTGATGTTCTTCACATCCGGCACGACCGGCTATCCCAAGATCGCGGCGCACAGCCACAAATACCCGCTGGGGCACTTCATCACCGCCAAATACTGGCACACCGTGCACCGCGACGGCCTGCACTTCACAATCTCCGACACCGGCTGGGGCAAGGCGCTGTGGGGCAAGCTGTACGGGCAATGGCTGTGCGAGGGCGCTGTGTTCACATACGACTTCGATCGCTTCGACGCGGCCGACATCCTGCCGCTGTTCGCCGAGTATCACATCACGACGTTCTGCGCGCCGCCCACGATGTATCGCATGATGATCAAGCAGGATCTGAGCCAGTACGACTTCAGCTCCGTCGAGCGCGCCACGACCGCCGGCGAGGCGCTCAACCCCGAGGTGTTCTATCAGTTCGAGAAGGCCACCGGCCTGCGCCTGATGGAGGGCTTCGGCCAGACCGAGACCACGCTGTCCATCGCCAGCCTTGTGGGCGAGGGGCACAAGGTCGGCTCGATGGGCAAGCCCACCCCGCTCTACGACATCGCGCTGCTCGATCCCGACGGCAAGCCCGTCGCGGCCGGCCAGAGCGGAGAAATCTGCATCCGCACGAGCGAAAAGATCCCCTGCGGCCTGTTCAAGGGCTACTATCTCGATCAGGAAAAGACCGACGAGGTGTGGCATGACGGCTGGTATCACACCGGCGACGTGGCCTGGTGCGACGAGGACGGCTTCTTCTGGTATGTGGGGCGCGCCGACGACGTGATCAAGTCCTCCGGCTACCGCATCGGGCCGTTCGAGGTGGAGAGCGTCATCATGGAGCTGCCCTATGTGCTCGAGTGCGGCGTGAGCGCCGCGCCCGATCCTGTGCGCGGCCAGGTGGTCAAGGCCAGCATCGTGCTGACGGCCGGCACGCAGCCCTCGGACGCGCTGAAGAAGGAAATCCAGACCTACGTCAAGCAGCACACCGCGCCCTACAAATACCCGCGCATCGTCGAGTTCCGCGAATCGCTGCCCAAGACGATCAGCGGCAAGATCCAGCGCAACAAACTGTAAAAAAATCCTCCGGGAGACGGGTGTAACTCAAATTTTCGAATGAACCCTATTGACAAAATTGAATGCGTGCTGTATCATAAGCACAATTCAATAGTCAAAGGCGAAGACGAAGAGGACAGCGGCAGATCATTCCTCAGAGAAGTGGCGGTTGGTGCGAGCCACAGGACATGACGCCGGTTGTTTGTAGCTTCCGAGCCGGAAGGAAGAAAGCCGAAAGGCGAGTAGACCCTTCCCGTGATGGCCGCGTCAGTGCCTGGGGCTTGTTGGAGCCTGAAGAGGGGCGATGTTCACACATCGCAATTTGAGTGGTACCGCGGGAGTATAGTCATACGCCCGTCTCAAAGACAGAGTTTCTTTGGGACGGGCGTTTTTCTATCCCCGAAAACAAAAAGGAGGAGCGAGCATGGCACAGACCACAACCGCATTGGATTTCAAAATCCACGAAATGGCGCGCCGCATCCGCGAGCTGCGCGAAATCGAAAACCTTTCCATCGCCGAAATGGCGAGCAAGACCGACGTCAGCGAGGCGGAATACGCCGCCTGCGAGGCCGGTCAGCGCGATCTGAACTTCGCCTTCATCTATCGCTGCGCGCTGGCGTTCAATGTGGACGTGACCGACATCATACAGGGCTCCAGCCCGAATCTGGCCTCCATGACAGTGACCCGCCGCGGCATGGGGCAGACGATCGGCCAGGCGCACGGCATGTGCTATCAGAACATGGCGGCCTCCTTCAGAAACCGCATCGCCGAGCCGCTCTATGTCCACGCCGTGTACAATCAGGACGCGGAGCACAGCGACATCGAGCTGACCACCCACGAGGGGCAGGAGTGCGACATCGTCATCGAGGGGCGGCTGAAGGTTCAGGTGGGCGAGCACTCTGTGATCCTGGAGCCGGGCGACACCGCCTATTACGATTCCGCCACGCCCCACGGCATGATCGCCGTCGGCGGGCAGGACTGTCTGTTCTACGCCATCGTGCTGAACCCCTCGGGCGAGCCTGTGCCGGAGCTGTCCGGTGCGCCGATCCTGCCCGACGCGGCCCTGCCCGACAAGCCGGCCGACGAGCGCGTCTATCGCCGCTATGTGGACGTCGAGCTGAACGATAAGGGCGCGCCGAAGAAGATCGCCTTCAAGAACACGGAAACATTCAACTTTGCCTATGACGTTGTGGACGCGATCGCCGAGCGCCAGCCCGACAAGCTGGCCATGCTGCACCTTTCCCGCGATCACGAGGAGCGCCGCTTTACCTTCAGGGACATGAAGGAGAAGAGCGCGCAGTGCGCCAACTACTTTAAGGCACTGGGCATTCAAAAGGGCGACCGCGTGATGCTGGTGCTCAAGCGGCACTGGCAGTTCTGGCCGGCGATACTGGGCCTGCACAAGCTGGGCGCGATCGCCATTCCGGCGGTCAATCAGCTGCAGGCGCACGATCTGGAATACCGCTTCAACGCGGCGGGCGTGAAGGCCATACTCTGCACGGCCGACGGCGACACGGCTCATCAGGCCGAGCTGGCCGCAGAAAGCGCGCCCTCGCTCGAGATTAAGCTGATCGTGAACGGCGCGCGGGCGGGCTGGCGCAGCTTCGACGAGGAATACACGATGTATTCGCCGATATTCGAGCGCACCGCCGACACGGCCTGCGGCGACGACCTCATGCTGATGTTCTTCACCTCCGGCACGACCGGCTATCCCAAGATTGCGGCGCACTGCTTCACCTATCCGCTGGGGCACTTCCACACCGCCGAGTTCTGGCACCGCGTCGATCCCAATGGCCTGCACTTCACCATCTCCGACACCGGCTGGGCGAAGGCCATGTGGGGCAAGCTGTACGGCCAGTGGCTGTGCGAGGCGGCGACGTTCGTGTACGACTTTGACCGCTTCGACGCGGCGGACATCCTGCCGCTGTTTGCGAAGTATCGCATCACGACGTTCTGCGCGCCGCCCACGATGTACCGCATGCTGATCAAGCAGGATCTGAGCAAATACGATTTCAGCGCTGTTCAGCACGCCTCCACCGCCGGCGAGGCCATGAACCCCGAGGTGTTCCGGCAGATCGAGATGCAGACCGGCCTCAAGGTCATGGAGGGCTTCGGCCAGTCCGAGAGCACGCTCATCATCGGCAATCTGGCCGGCGAGGGGCATAAGATCGGCTCGATGGGCAAGCCGGTTCCGATCTACGACGTGGCGCTGCTCGACGCGGACGGACAGCCGGTCGAGGAGGGCAAGAGCGGCGAAATCTGCATCAGCCTGAAGCACGGCTGGCCGGTCGGCCTGTTCCGCGGCTACTACCGCGACGAGGAAAAGACGAACGAAGCGATCCATGACGGCTGGTATCACACCGGCGACGTGGCGTGGCGCGATGAGGACGGCTTCTTCTGGTATGTGGGGCGCGCCGACGACGTGATCAAGTCCTCCGGCTACCGCATAGGGCCGTTCGAGATCGAAAGCGTCATCATGGAATTGCCCTACGTGCTGGAGTGCGGCGTGAGCGCCGCGCCCGATCCTGTGCGCGGCCAGGTGGTCAAGGCCAGCATCGTGCTGACGGCCGGCACGCAGCCCTCGGACGAGCTGAAAAAGGAAATCCAGACCTACGTCAAGCAGCACACCGCGCCCTACAAATACCCGCGCATCGTCGAGTTCCGCGAATCGCTGCCCAAGACGGTCAGCGGCAAGATCATCAGAAACCGGCTGTAAACGCGGAAATTGGCGGATGATACGAACGGCGGCTTCGTAATTGTTCGGAATAATTAACGAACGCGCCGCAAAAAAGAGGGGCTTCTCCCCTTGACAGGAATACGGAATTGAGATAATATAAGGCCAATCAAATTAGAAAAAGCGATGAGGAAGAGTGCCTGGGCAGGCTCCGTTACAGAGAAGCGGCGGTTGGTGCGAGCCGCGAACGGGAGCGCCGAAAGCATCTGAATCTTCCGAGCCGGAAGGAAGAAAGCCGCGCAGGCGAGTAGACCCTTCCCGTGAAGGCCGCGTGAGCGCCGGGGGCTTGATGGAGCCTGACGAGGGGCGATAGTAATATCGCAATTTGAGTGGTACCGCGGGTGCTCTGTACGGGCGCTCGTCTCAAAGACGTATTTCCGACGGGACGGAAGTATTTCTCTGAGACGAGCGCCCTTTTGCATATCTCACAGGAAGGGAGAACAGCCCATGCAGTTCAAGCGCATTACGCTCCTGTCCGGCCATTACGGCAGCGGCAAGACCAACATCGCCGTGAATCTGGCCAGGCGGCTCAGGGCGTCCAACGAGAATGTCGCCATCGCCGATATTGACATTGTCAATCCGTACTTCCGCACGAAGGACTCTCAGGCCGAGCTGGAGAAGGCGGGCATCCGGCTGATTTCAAGCCCCTACGCCGGATCGAACGTCGATCTGCCCGCGCTGCCCGACGAGGTGTATTCGATCACCGACGATAGGAGCGTCACAGCCGTGGTGGATGTGGGCGGCGACGACCGGGGCGCGCTGGCGCTGGGGCGCTGGCGGGACGCGATCCTTCAGGAGGGCGACTACGAGATGCTCTTCGTGATCAACTGCTTCCGGCCGCTGACGGCCACCCCCGAGGACGCGGTCGAGGTCATGCGCGAGATAGAAATCGCCTCGGGCATACCCTTCACCGCCGTGGTGAACAATTCCAACCTCGGCGATGAAACCACCGCGCGGGACGTGCTGGAATCGGGGGCATACGCCGCAAATGTGTGCGCCATATCCGCTTTGCCGCTCAAGATGACCACCGTGCGCGAGGAGCTCTATCCCTGGCTGGAGGGCGAAATCGGCAATCTCTTCCCGCTCAGGCTTCAGGAAAAAATCAGATAACACACTCGACCAACGATGAGGAGGGAATCATATGGCCAAGGTTACATTTCAGGTGGACGGCTGCAAGGGCTGCGGGCTGTGCGTGAGCGCGTGTCCGCGCGGCCTGATCGCGCTGGCGAAGGAGAAGATCAACAAAAAGGGACATCACCCCGCCGAGATCACCGATCAGAGTAAGTGCGTGGGCTGCGCGTTCTGCGCGATCATGTGTCCCGACTGTATCATTGAAGTGGAAAGGTAGGCTGCGAATATGAGCAAGGTTCTGATGAAGGGCAACGAAGCCCTGGCCGAAGCCGCCATAAAGGCCGGCTGCCGCCACTATTTCGGCTATCCCATCACGCCCCAGACCGAAGTGGCCGCCTATATGGCCAAGCGGATGCCCAAGATCGGCGGCGTGTTCCTTCAGGCGGAGAGCGAAATCGCCGCCATCAACATGGTGTACGGCGTGGCGTCCGCGGGTCTGCGCGCCATGACGTCCTCCTCCAGCCCGGGCATATCGCTCAAGAGCGAGGGGCTGTCCTATCTGGCGGGCGCTGATCTGCCGGCGCTGGTGGTCAACGTTCAGCGCGGCGGCCCCGGTCTGGGCGGCATACAGCCCTCCCAGTCGGACTACTATCAGGCGACGCGCGGCGCGGGTCACGGCGACTTCCACATGATCGTGCTCGCCCCCGCCAGCGTGCAGGAAATGGCCGATCTGACCATGAAGGGCTTCGATCTGGCCGACAAATACCGCATGACCAGCATGATCCTGGCCGACGGCACGATGGGGCAGATGATGGAGCCGGTCGAGATCCGCGAGAGCGCGCCGAACCAGTACGACAAGTCGTGGGCGGTCACCGGCACGGACATGAAGCGCAAGCACAACATCGTCAATTCGCTCTCGCTCGATCCCTACGAGCTGGAGACGTTCAACTTCGAGCGCTACGAGCGCTATCGCAAGATCGAGGAAACCGAGACGATGGCCGAGGAATACCTGATGGACGACGCCGAGATCTGCGTCGCGGCGTTCGGCATCGCCGCGCGCGTGGCCAAGAACGCCATCGTCGAGGCGCGCCGTCAGGGCGTGAAGGTGGGCATGGTGCGCCCGATCACGCTCTGGCCGTTCCCCAAGGCCGCCATGGCGCGCGCCGCCGGGCACTGCCGCGCGTTCCTCTCGGTCGAATTGAACATGGGTCAGATGGTGGACGACATCCGGCTGGCCATCGAGTGCAGCCGTCCCGTGGCGCTGTGCAACCGCGCCGGCGGCATCATTCCCTCGTCTGAAGAGGTCTACAAGCGCATTATGGAAATCGCCCAGAACGGAGGTGCCGACAAATGATCGTCTTTAAGAAACCGCACGCCCTCACCGACGCGCCGCTGCACTACTGCCCCGGCTGCACGCACGGCATTGTGCATCGCCTTGTGGCGCAGGCCATAGACGAGCTGGGCATCGAGGGCCGCACGATCGGCGTGGCGCCGGTCGGCTGCGCGGTCATGGCCTATAACTATTTCAACTGCGACATGGTCGAGGCGGCGCATGGCCGCGCCCCGGCTGTGGCCACCGGCCTCAAGCGCGCCAATCCCGAGAAAAACATCGTCTTTTCCTATCAGGGCGACGGCGATCTGGCCTCCATCGGCACGGCGGAAACCGTCCACGCGGCCGCGCGCAACGAGAACATCACCGTGATCTTCATCAACAACGCCATTTACGGCATGACCGGCGGCCAGATGGCCCCCACATCGCTGCCCGGGCAGGTGACGCAGACCTCGCCCTATGGCCGCGACGTGACTGTGTGCGGCTATCCGGTCAAAATCTGCGAAATGCTCAGCAGCCTGGACGGCCCCGAATATCTGGAGCGCGTCGCCGTGAACAACGTAAAGAACGTCCTCGCGGCGGGCAGGGCGATCAAGAAGGCCTTCCAGAACCAGATCGACGGCAAGGGCTTCTCGCTGATCGAGGTGGTCTCTTCCTGTCCCACCAACTGGGGCATGACGCCGGACAAGGCGCTTGAGTGGGTCGAGGAGAAGATGATCCCCTATTATCCGCTGGGCGTCTACAAGGACAGAAGCGCGGGGGAGGGAAAGTAATATGACGCATCAATTTCTGATCGCCGGCTTTGGCGGACAGGGGCTGCTGTTCGCGGGCAAGTTCATGGTCAACAAGGGAATGCTCGAGGGCAAGGAGGTCACATGGCTGCCGTCCTACGGCCCTGAAATGCGCGGCGGCACGGCCAACTGCTCGGTCATCATCAGCGACGAGCCGGTCGGCTCGCCCATTGTCGATCATCCCGACGTGCTGATGGTCATGAACCGCCCCTCGCTGGACAAGTATGAATCGGCCGTGCAGCCGGGCGGCATGATATTCGTCGATTCCACGCTGATCGACCGCAGGGTGGAGCGCACCGACGTGACCACGTTCTACGTTCCCGCCACGGCGATGGCCTCCGAGAGCGGCATCACCACGCTGGCCAACATGATACTGACCGGCAAGATACTGAAGGAGCTGGGTCAGTTCGACGAGGCGGGCGTGGAGAACGCGCTGCGCAAGGTGGTTTCGGCCAAGCATCCCGAGATGTACGAGATCAACCTCAAGGCGCTCACAATGGGCCGCGACTACGAGTAAGGAAGGGAAAAATCATGCTCGACATCAGGATTGAAAAGACCACGGCGCCGAAGGCCAAGCCGACAGACGAGAGCAAGCTGGGCTTCGGCCAGATATTCACCGATCACATGGCGCTGATCGACTGGAACAGCGACGAGGGCTGGCATGACGCGCGCATCGTGCCCTTCGGCAATTTCTCCATGCATCCGGCGGCCACCTGCCTGCACTACGGCTCCGAGATCTTTGAGGGGCTCAAGGCCTATCGCCGCGCGGACGGCGTCGTGCAGCTCTTCCGCCCGGAGGAGAACGCCCGCCGCATGATCAATTCCGCCGAGCGGCTGTGCCTGCCGCAGCTGCCGGAGGAGGATTTCCTCAACATCGTCAAGACGCTGGTGAGGCTGGATGAGGACTGGGTGCCCCATTCGTTCGGCACGTCGCTCTACATCCGCCCCTTCATGTTCGGCAACGACGAGACGCTGGGCGTTCACGCGGTGCACAACGCCGTGTTCGCCGTCATCTGCGGTCCGGTCGGCAGCTACTATAAGGAAGGCATCAACCCGGTCGGCATCATGATCGAGGACAAGGACGTGCGCGCGGTGCGCGGCGGCACGGGCTATGCCAAGTGCGGCGGCAACTACGCGGCCAGCAACCGCGCGGGCGAGCGCGCCGAGAAGCAGGGCTACAGCCAGGTGCTGTGGCTGGACGGCGTGGAGCGCAAATACATCGAGGAAGTGGGCGCGATGAACGTCATGTTCAAGATCGGCGGCGTGGTCGTGACCCCGGCGCTGACCGGCTCGATACTGCCGGGCGTGACGCGCAAGAGCTGCATCGAGGTGCTGAAGCAGGCTGGCTATCCCGTCGAGGAGCGCCTTTTGAGCGTGGACGAGCTGGAGCGCGCCATGGACGAGGGCACGCTCGAGGAGGCGTGGGGCTGCGGCACGGCGGCGGTCGTATCGCCGATCGGCAAGCTGGCCTATAAGGACAAGACGTTCGTGGTCAATAACGGCGAGATCGGCCCTGTCACGCAGATGCTCTACGACACGCTGACCGGCATACAGTGGGGCCGGATTGAGGACAAATTCGGCTGGACGACGCCGGTCTGACGAACCGAAAAGCCCATATGGCAGAAAGCCGGCGCCGCGCGGCGGAGCGGGAGGGAAGAAAACCTTCTCCGCCGCGCCGGCATGGCTTTCTCCAGCCGAAGAGCATGTGCGTCCGGCTGAGGAAAGCCATGATGCGCCCCACTCAATGGCGAGCGTGGCGAAAAATAAAAAGATCAGGAGGAAACCCCATGCGCCGCATCAGCATAAGCGACGTGACGATGAAGGCATCGGAGCAGTCGCGCAAAATGACACTCAGTTTTAAGGAAAAGATCGAGCTGGCCAAGCTGCTGGACAAGCTGGGCGCGGACGTGATAGAGATCGGCGCGATCAAAAACAAAAAGATCGACAGCCTGCTGGTCAAGTCCGTGGCGGCGGCCGTAAAGAAGGCCGGCGTGGCGCTGAGCGTGGGGCAGAGCGTCGAGAGCGTCGAGGAGGCCTGGTCGGCGCTGAAGGAAGCGAAAAGGCCGCGCCTTCAGGTGTGCGCGCCCATGAGCCCGGCGCAGATGGAGTATTTCTGGCACAAAAAGCCGGCGAAGATGCTGGATGCGGTCAGAGAGCTGATTGAGGCGGCCCGCGCCTGCTGTCCCGATGTGGAGTTTGTGGCCGGGGACGCCGCCCGCAGTGAGCGCGATTTCCTCTATCAGGCGGTTGAAACGGCGGTGGAGGCGGGCGCGCGCACCGTGACGCTGTGCGACGAGGCGGGGCTCATGTTCCCGGACGAGTTCGCGGCGTTCATCGAGGATGTGCGCGCCCATGTGCCGGCGCTGGAGAGCGTGACGCTGGGCGTGATGATTTCGGACGAGCTGTCTATGGCGGCCTCGTGCGCGGCGGCGGCTGTGCGCGCGGGCGCCGACGAGATCAAGACGGCCTCGTGCGGCGGCGTGACCCGTCTGGACGAATTTGCAGCGATACTGCGCGGCCGCGGCGACGCGCTGGGCGTCGAGTGTGGCCTGCGCCAGAGCGAGATCATGCGCACAACGCGCCAGATCGAGTGGATGTGCTCCACCGAGCGCAGCAAGAATTCGCCCTTCGACAACGGCGTGCGCGAGGACTCGGGCGCGCTGCTCACGGCGCACGACGACCGTGACGCGGTCATGAAGGCGGTCGAAAAGCTGGGCTATGAGCTGAGCGAGGAGGACGCGGCGAAGGTGTGCGAGGCGTTCGAGCGCATTGCGGCCAGCAAGGGGACTGTGAGCGCGCGGGAGCTGGACTCCATCGTGGCGTCTGCGGCCATGCAGGTGCCGCCCACATACCGGCTGGAGAGCTATGTCATCAACTGCGGCAACGTCATATCGGCCTGCGCGCACATGAAGCTTCAGCGCGGCGAGGAGAGCGTCGAGGGCGTGTGCCTGGGCGACGGCCCGATCGACGCGGCGTTTCTGGCGCTCGAGCAGATCATCGGCCATCACTATGAGCTGGACGACTTCCAGATACAGGCGGTCACGGAGGGGCGCGAGGCGCTGGGCGAGACCATCGTGCGGCTGCGCTCGAACGGCAAGCTCTATGCCGGCCGCGGCCTGTCCACCGACATCGTGGGCGCGAGCATAGCCGCCTACATAAACGCGCTGAACAAGATTGTCTATGAGGAGGCGTAAAGGACGATGAAGCTCTCCTTTTCTACAAACGGCTGGGAAGCGTATTCATGGGACGAATGGCTGGACGCGGCCGAGGACATGAAGCTTCACGGCGTGGAGGTCTACGCGCCGCAGGACAGCGAGACGCTGCTGGGCAGGGGCGGTCCGTTCCACACATATGCCCGCGCGGCCACTGTGCGCGCGCTGCACGACAGACGGCTTTCCGTGCCCAATCTGGACAGCGGCGTCGATCTGAGCGATTCCGCCTGCGTGGAGGCGCTGCGCGGCCTGATTGCGCTGGCGGCCGATCTGCGCGTGCCCTGCGTGAGCGCCTGCGCCGTTCATGACGACGAGGAGGCCGTGCGCGCGCACATTGCCGCGCTGCTGCCGGAGGCGTCTGAGAAGGGCGTGACGCTGCTGATCAAGACGAAAAACACCTATGCCTCGACCGAACGGCTGCGCGATCTGATGAACCATTTCGCCTGCGACGAGCTGGCTGTGCTCTGGGACATGCACGAGACCTGTCGGCGCGGCCATGAGACCGCCGCCGAGACCATCAGGAATCTGGGCGCGTATGTGCGCCATGTGCATCTGCACGATTCGGACGACGACGGCGCGCCGGCTCTGATCGGCGAGGGCACGCTTCCCGTGCGCGCGCTCATGGAGGCGCTCTCCTCGATCAACTACGACGGCTTTATCTCGCTGGAGTGGCGGCCGGAGTGGATGGAGGATTTGCAGAGCTGGGAGATCATATTCCCGCACTTTGTCAACTACATGAGCCGCTTTGAAAGCCCGCGCACCATGAAAAAGCCGCTCTATTACAACCGCAGCCATACCGGCGAATACGTCTGGAAAAAGGACGCGCTGATCGAGGAGACATTTCCCGCCGTGCTCGACCGCATGGCCGAGGAATTCCCCGATCAGATCGCGGTGAAATACACAACGCTCAACTACACCCGCACATATTCCGAATTCCGGGACGACGTGGACGAATTTGCGCGCGCGCTGATCGCCCTGGGCGTAAGGCCCGGTTCGCATGTGGCGATGTGGGCGACCAATCTGCCGCAGTGGTATATCGCCTTCTGGGCGGTGACCAAGATCGGCGCGGTGCTGGTGTCGGTCAACACGGCGTACAAAATCGCCGAGGCGGAGTATCTGCTGCGCCAGAGCGACACGCACACGCTGATCATGGAGGAAAGCTGCCGGGACAGCCGCTATGCCGAGATCATCGCCGAGCTTTGCCCGGAGATGAGGAGCACGCCGGGTGGAAAGTCGCTGCACTGCCGCCGGCTGCCGTTTCTGCGCAATGTGGTCACCGTGGGCTTCAGGATGCCCGGCGGCGTTACATGGGAGGAAGCGATCGAGCGCGGCGCGGGCGTGCCGGTGGAGGAGGTCTGGCGGCTGGCGGCCGCGGTGTCGCCGCACGACGTGTGCAATATGCAGTACACAAGCGGCACGACCGGCTTCCCCAAGGGCGTCATGCTGACTCACTACAACGTGGTCAACAACGGCAAGTGCATCGGCGACCGCATGGATCTCTCCACAGCTGACCGCATGATGATCCAGGTGCCCATGTTCCACTGCTTCGGCATGGTGCTGGCGATGACCGCGGCCATGACGCACGGCGCGTCGATCTTCCCGCTGCCGTATTTCTCGGCCAAGCCGGCGCTGTACTGCATCAATCAGGAGCGGATCACCTGCTTCCACGGCGTGCCGACGATGTTCGTGGCCATGCTGGAGCATCCCGACTTTGAAAAGACCGACTTTTCGCATATGCGCACGGGCATCATGGCCGGATCGCCCTGCCCGATCTCCAAGATGCGCGACGTTGTAAACAAGATGCACATGAGCGAGATCGTCATCGTCTATGGCCAGACCGAGGCCTCGCCCGGCTGCACGATGAGTTCGACCGACGACCCGCTCGAGGTGCGCGTGGGCACGGTGGGCCGCGCGATGCCGGAGATCGAGTGCCGCATCGTCGATCCGGCCACGAACGAGGAGGTGCCCGTCGGCGAGGTGGGCGAGTTT
>SFOF01000262.1 GCA_004552515.1 Clostridiales bacterium | reverse complement strand
CGCGGCGTGCTTGGAGAGCGATGCGGAGCGTGCTATAATGAGAGAAAAAAAAGTAACAAACGAGGTGCAATGCTATGGAGCGCAGGGATATTTGCGTATTTGGCAGTCTGAATGTCGATCTGACGGTGAAGATGGCGCGGTTTCACGCGCCGGGCGAGACGGTGACGGGCGAGTCGTTCAACGTGTATACGGGCGGCAAGGGCGGCAATCAGGCGGTGGCGGCGGCGCGGCTGGGCGCGGGCGTGAAGCTGGTGGCCTGTCTGGGCGAGGATGCGAACGGCGAGCTGTACGCGTCGGCTCTGGCGCGCGAGGGCATCGACGCCTCGGGCGTTCAGCGCCATGCGGATGTGAGCAGCGGCGTGGCGGTGATCGAGGTGGACGCGCGCGGCGAGAATCGCATTGTGGTTGTGCCGGGCGCGAACGGGCGGCTGGACGCGGCGGCGGCGGACGCGGCGAAATCGATCATCGCGGGCTGCGGTTTTCTGCTGCTCCAGCTGGAAACGCCGCTGGACGGCGTGATCGAGGCGGCGCGCATTGCGCATGGCGCGGGCGCCGTGGTGATTCTGGATCCCGCGCCGGCGCGGCCCCTGCCGGACGAGCTGCTCGCGCTGTGCGATTATGTCACGCCGAACGAGACGGAGCTGGCGACGCTGACCGGCCTGAGCGTCTCGAGCGACGAGGAAGCGCTGGCGGCGTGCCGCGTCCTGCTGGCGCGCGGGGCGAAGGCGGTCGTTCACAAGCGTGGGGCGCGGGGCGCGCTGTGGGTGGACGAAGCGCACGTCGTGCCGGTGGCGGGGCGGCGCGTGAAGGCGGTGGACACGACGGCGGCGGGCGACACGTTCAACGCGGGCTTTGCGGCCGGTCTGGCCGAGGGCATGGCCGTGGAAGCGGCGCTCGATCTGGCCAACGCGGCCGCGGCGATCTCCACCACGGCTCCCGGCGCGCAAACCGCCATGCCCAGGCGCGGCGCGCTTTGACGCGCGGGTGAGCCGAGCCTGAAATCACGCAGCCTTGCGCGGCGGCTGTATCGGTTCCGCCCGCCGCCGCGCAGAGCGGGAAATGTGCGTTCTATAATGCGACCCGTCCGGCCAGCCGCTTATTGGAGCCGGACGGGTTTTCTGCGTATCCGGGCGGTGTTCCGCGCTGACGCGGCGATATGTCATTCTTTTTCAGGGGATCGCGAATTGTGGGCCGTCGCGGCGTTACGTTTGGCCGGTTTTAGCGCCGGCAGAGGGGATTGTGCGCGCGGGGGCTGTTCTGCGGGGGGATGCGGCTCTCGCGCGGGGCTGTGTTCGTCCTGCGCCGGTCGTGCGATTCTATCGGAATGTCGTGTGTTTGTTCGCGCCCATCATGCGTTCCTCTCGGAATGTCATGTGTTTGTTCGCGCCCATCATGCGTTCCTCTCGGAATGTCCTGTGTTCGATCACGCCTGCTGTTTGCCGCATAGCGCCAAACAGGACGGCTTGCGGGATGTTCCGTTCCTGTTCCGCCGTGGGTCGTGATCGCCGGTAGCGCGTTCTCGAATCGTCGGTGCGGTTATCGGGCTTTCTTGGTTCACTTCGGGCTTGCGCGTTTTTTTATGGCGATCCCGACGGAGAACGAAGGGACGGGGGAACGCGGAGAACGGAGGGGACGGAGTCGGCGGCGCGGCGTGGGCGCGTCTTTGCGTGATCATATCGGCTTTGTCATGCTTTCCGCGGGGAGTCCGTTGGGGGCTGCGCGCCCCCAAACCTGCGCCAAAGAGCCATTGGCTCTCTGGACTCTCTTCATTTGATTCGCGGCGTGGGTGCGTTTCACGCAGGAAGGGGCTTGAGTGTATAACGGAGACCTGCTCGGCTCCAATAAGCGGAGGCCGCACTGCGGCTGGTCGGGCAGGTCGTGTAATGTTGCGCGGCAGCAAGTGGAAGCCGCACAGCGGCCTCTCTGGACTCTCTTCATTTGATTCGTGATGTGGGTGCGCTTTACGCGGGAGACCCGCCCGAGTCCAATAAGTGGAGGCCGCACTGCGGCTGCTCGGGCGGGTCGTGTGGCCATACAAACGCTCCTGTTTATGCAAGCCCTTGAGTCAGGCTGCGCAAAGGGGAAGCCGTACTGCGGCCGCGAATCGGTGCGTCAGCGGGCACTGCCCGCTTAACCGATGATGAAGGGCTTGATCTCCTCCATCATGTCATCGCAGTTGTCGGAATAGACTTCAACGGTGACGGGCTTCGAGAGATCCAGGCTGAATATGCCCAGTATGGACTTCGCGTCCACGACGTGCCGGCCCGCGCGCAGATCCACGTCGTAGGGATAGCGGCTCACAATGTTGACAAATGTCTTTACGTTTTCCGTCAGGCTCAATTTTATATTGACAGCTTTCATGCGCTCTAACCTCTCCAATCGAATTTCCTATTCCACTATACAATGAGTATGTAACGCTTTCAAGGTTATTTCCTGCATTTACTGACATTTAATGATCTTTACCTGACGTTATCAGGCCGCCTCTGCATATTCCGCGCATATTCACCGCGCGCTCAGCCTGTCCGAAAGCGCCGCCAGCTGCGCGATCGAGAGCGCCTCGCCCCGCACGCGCGCGTCCAGTCCCAGCGATTCGATCAGCGCCGCCGCTTCCTCGCGCGGCAGGGCGAACGCCGCCGTAAGGTTGTTGGCCAGCGTCTTTCGGCGCATCGCAAACGCCGAGCGAATCACGCGCAGCATCATCGCGTCGTCCGCGGCGCGCACCGGCGCGTCGTCTCCGTAGGGCTCCAGACGCAAGAGCGCGCTGTCCACGTGCGGCGGCGGCGTAAAGGATGCGGGCGGCAGCGCCATCACCGTCTCGCACCGCGCGAAATACTGCACCGTCGCCGCGAGCACGCACCACGTCTTGCCGCCCGGCGCGGCGGTCATGCGCTCGGCCGCCTCCTTCTGCACCATCACCGTCAGACGGCGCGGCTTCGGCGCGGTCGTCAGCAGCTTTTCGATCAGGTCGGTCGCGATGTAGTAGGGCAGATTCGCGATCACGCTGAACGGCTCATCGCCCATCAGCGCGCGCAGGTCAGCCTTCAGCGCGTCGGCGAACACCAGACGCACGTTGGCGCAGTCGCCGGTCATGTCCTCCAGCACCGGCCTGAGCGTTTCGTCCAGCTCGATCGCCGTCACGTCCGCGCCGCGCCCGGCCATGAGCCGCGTCATCACGCCCGCGCCCGGGCCGATCTCCAGCACGCGTCCGCCCGGCTCAATGAGCGCCAGATCCAGTATCCGCTCCAGCAGTTCGTCGTCCAGTATGAAATTCTGTCCCAGCGAATGGGTGAAGCGGAAGCCGTGCCGCTCGAGCGCCAGCCGCGCCGCCAGCCCCGCCGATATATTCGTATATTCGCTCATATGCTCTCCTATAAGTCCTCCATTCAGTCGTTCCGCCGCGCCCATCAAAGCGCCTCGCTCCCTGCCGCGGCTCTCGATCGGCTCGTAAAGCGCGCCGAACCCATGGCGCACGATTCCCGCGCCCAGGCAATTGCGACCATTCACGCGCGCGCAATCGCATCGCCGCTTCAATCGGCCAACGCCGCAACAATCGCAATACGCGCTCACACGAGCGCCGCGTCACCGCTGTCCGCGACCATTCACGCGCGCGCAATCGCATCGCCGCTTCAGCGCGCCCCCACGGCGATCTCCAGCCAGGTGACCTCGCCGCCCAGGCCGCGCAGCTCGACGCGCGCCGCGCCCGCCGCCACGTTCGGCAGCGCAAACTCGGCCACATAGGCCGCGGCCTCCGGCAGGGTGTCCACAATGCGCCGCGCATAGTCGTTCCAGACCACGCCCTCGACGTAGCCGCGCCCGTTTTCCGGCTGCATGGGGCCGATGAAGCGCGCGTCCATGCCGTTCACGCGCACCTCGAGCGACTCGGGAACCGCGTCCACGCCCACGCGCACAACCGCGTTCTCGCCGCCGCTGCCGGCGTTCAGCGCGCGCTCGTGCCACGCGCCGTCCAGACTGACCGGCAGCTCGTAGTCCGCGCCCGGATCATGCTTGGTGAGGATGTAGCGCCGCTCGCCGGAGAGGATTTTCTCCCGCGAGGAAAGCGCCGAAAAGTCCAGCACGTCCGGCGTGTTGAGATTGAACATATACACGCCGTCCGCGCCGCGGCACAGCGCCGCGTCCGCAAAGCCGCGCAGACTGGCCGTGTCCTGCCGCAGCACGCGCGTGCGGATGTCGTTCCACATGATGCCGAAATTGCCGAAATCGCAGCCGGCCTGCATGAACGTCTCCGACGGCCCGATCAGCCGCCGCCACCGCTCGAAAGGCAGATTGTAATCGCACGGCGTGTGGAAGTTGGAGAGCGTCAGGCCGTCCACCAGCCCCTCGCGCGCCCAGAGATCGGCCTCGCAGGCGTGATCGCGCGCGGCCTCGGGCAGGCCGTAGACCCGCGCGGAAACGAGGATGCGCTTGCCCTTCTCGCGGCTGATTTCATCCACCACGCGGCGCACGGCACGCACGCACTCGGTCACCGCCGCGCGCAGGCTGTCGTCGGCGTTCGGCTCGAAGCGGCGGATCATGTCCAGCTCGATTCCGTCGATGTCGTAATCGCGGCACAGCTCGGCGATATAGTCCACATAATAGCGGCGCACCTCCTCATGCCGGTAGTCGAACGGCAGATCGGCCGCCTGCCGGTATTCGGGATGCTCGAGCCAGAGCGTCGCGCTCGTCTCCGGCCACCTCAAATAGTGGAATTCGTTCATGCGCACGGAAAACCAGCATTGCAGCCCGCTTTCGCGCGCGTGCCTGAGCGCGAGGGCATACGGTTCTATGCCCATTTCGTGCGCGCGGACGAAGCGGCTGCTCCAGTGCGGAATGGCCTCGAGCGCTTCGGCGGTCACGCGCGTGCCGTCCAGCTTGCGCCACGCGGTATCCCACGTCCGGCAGGGGATGTAGGAGACGTGATAGTTTGTGTTGAGCATGAGCGCGTCCACTCCGCCGCTCTTTGCGAAGCCGCGCACCCAAGTACCGATAGCGCGGTCGGCGCTCTCGACGGACGCGGCGATTTTCTCCTGCCGGTCGACGAGCGCGTCCGTGCCGGAAAGCACGCCGATGAGCGCGTCGGCGCAGATATTGGCGGTATTCAGTCGCATGAGGGAAATCCTCCTTATTCTTAAAGCATATGCCGGTATCCCGAGGGAAATCATCGGCAGGTAAGGCCCTGGGGCGCGCGCAAATCGCGGAGAAGTGAAGC
>SFOF01000261.1 GCA_004552515.1 Clostridiales bacterium | reverse complement strand
CGAAGCCGACGCGCTGAACGACGCGAAGGACGCGGCCTATGAAACCGCCGTCGACCTGTGGCTGGACGAAGCCGCCGTCACCTACCACTACGACCGCCTGTAATTTCCCCAAAAACACTCAGCGCCGCCCGAGCCCCCGCCCGGACGGCGCTTGCGTCGCTTCCGCCGACAGAAGGGAGAAGCCCATGACCGTCACGCTCCGCAAAATCGACGAGAACAACTTTCTGGACGCGTTCCACCTGAAGCTGAAGAAGGAACAGGAGGAATTCGTCTCGCACCCCATCCGCAGCCTGGCGCAGGCCTACGTCTACCGCAGCCAGTGCCAGCCGTTCGGCGTCTATCACGACGACGAGATGGTCGGCTACGTGATGGTGATCTACGACTACGACGTGCCCGAGTACGACGTCTGGCACATGATGATCGACGAATCGCAGCAGGGCAAGGGCTATGGCAGGGCCGCGATGCAGCGGGTGCTGGAGTATATCGCAGCCAAACCCTTCGGCGGCTCGAACCGGGTGGCTCTGACCTGCAGCCAGGCCAACGCCCCCGCACTCGCCCTGTATAAGGCGCTGGGCTTCCGGCCGACCGGCGTGGTCGACGACGACGAGATCGAGCTCGCCCTGACGCTGTAGGCGGCCCCTCGCGGCGCAGGTATGCCCCGTCCGTGCCCGTTTTTCAGGTTCCGCAGGGCGCTTCCGCCGGCCGGAAAAGCGGCCTTACAGCCGCGCAGACCCGAATACGGGCATGCGAAAAGCGACCGCTGTGTGCGGCCGCTTTTTTCGTATATGGTTTTACTGAGCCTGCTGCGCCTCCGGCTCGGGCTGCGGCGGATTGGCGATCGCCTCGCGCAGCGCTTCCTCAAAGGGCGCGTCCATCTGGAGCAGCGACGAGCTGTAGATCATCGAACCGCCCTTCATCAGGCGCGGCTCATCGAACGCCGCATAGTTTTCGCAGCAGCCCGCCGCATCGTGGAAGATCGTCATGCCGCCCAATTCATAGAGCAGCGAGGCCGCGCCCCCCAGATCGGGCGTAAGATTGGGCAAGACAAAGCGCATATCCTTCATAATCCGAAGCACCCCGTTCCGCAATGGCGCATCTCTTCATGCGGCCGCTCCTCGCGGCAGGCCCTTATCAGATCGCAAAGCGCGCTTGCCAGGCCGCCGAAGCCAAACCGGCTCGAGAACGTCAGACCGATCGCGTAATGCTTACTTCCCGAAGCCCACGCGGCGTAGTCCCCCGCACACACGGCCTCGGGATTGTGGAACTGCTCCGCGGCGAAGGCGCACTCGGGCGCTTCGCTCTCTTCAACGCGAATCTCCGACTCCGCCAGCGCGGCGCGCGTTTCGTCCGATAAGCCGGACGCGAACAGCATTTCCACCGGCACGCCGCTCCCCGCCAGAAACTCAGCCAGCAAGTCGCACCGGCGGACGTAGCCGTCGTCGATGCGCAGCGGGCGGTCGTTCAGCGCGCCCTTGAGCGTATCCAGCGCGTCCATACAGCGCGATTTTGCGCCCTTTACATCGACCGGCGGCAGATCCAGCGCCCGACATACCGCGTCGTAGGCCGCGATGAGCGCGGCTTCATCCGAAACCGCCGTCAGATCGACCCACGGCATACTCAGCCGCGCCTGCAAATCGCGCGCCGCCGGAACCGCCGAGGGATGAACGACCAGATTGAGCACGCTGTTGCCCATTTTGCGCAGCTGATCGAGCGTCTCGCAGCGATAGACATGGCGCGCTTCATAGCCGTGTACGCGCAGATGGTCAAGCAGCTCCTGCCCCTCCTCGGGCGGCGTAAAGCTGCCAAGGATATTGACCGCTCTGTCCGCGCCCGTACGCTCAAACGCATCGCCGAACAGCTTCTGCATCCGCACAATGGGCGGCATTCCGCTCTTTCGATTGATCGGATCCATGCGCGCATCCATGATCAGCGTCTCGGGATACTTTTCACGCAGCGCATCCAGGTAAATCGAGCGATCCGCGCCGATGAAATCCGCGATGCAGCTGGTGACGATGAACAGCGCCTTCGGCCCGCGCCGCCGCATGACCTCTTCCGCCGCGCGCATGATTTTTTGCTCCACGCCGCCGCCCACAACGTCGGCGTTCGTCACCGCGACCGCGCTGAAGCGGCCCGTCATGCCCTTCGCCGCCGCGGAAATCATGATGATGCGCGTGCAGCCCTCCGGCGCGGCGAACAGCGCGTGACTCTCGGGCATCAGCCGGATGATGTGCGTCAGATTCCAGCTGCTCTGCGCCGGCGAGAAATATCGAACAGGATTTGTGCTCACGCTCTTTCCTCCGGAAGTAATATATAATGTAGAAACGCCCTAGGCGTCGTCGCTCAGCGCGAGCATTTTTCCGGCCAGCGCCGCGTAACGAACCGCCGCGTCCGATTCGGGAAAGGCGGCCACAACCGTCCGCCCCAGCGCCTCGGAGCGCGCAATCAGCTCCTCGCGCGGCATGATTCCCGCCACGGGGATATGATTTTCCCCGGCCAGCTCGGCCACGAGCGCCGTCTCGTTCGGCACGTTTCGGCTGTTCTGGATCAAGCCGGTCAGCCGCGCATAGCCGCGATTTTTGAAGCGCTCGAGCGCCAGAGCGATGTTCGCCGCCGCATAGAGCGACATCTTTTCGCCCGACGTGACGATGAATACGTTTTTCGCGTAATCGCCGCGCATGGGCATGGCGAAGCCGCCGCACACCACGTCGCCCAGCACGTCGTAGAGGATCACATCCGGGCGATAGACGCGCTCCATGTCTTTCTCGCGCAGATAATCGAACGCCGTCACAATGCCGCGCCCCGCGCAGCCCGTGCCCGGAATCGGCCCGCCGCACTCGACGCAGAACACGCCGTCGCGCCCTTCGCGCACAATCTGATCAAGCGGTACGTCCCGCCCCGCGCGAAGCAGTTCCAGCACCGTTTCGCTCTGCGGCGCGCCGTGCAGGAGCGTAGAATCGGCCTTGGGATCGCAGCCAACCTGAACGACGCGCAGCCCGCTCTTCGCCATGGCCGCGGCGACGTTGGCCGTCGTTGTCGATTTGCCGATGCCGCCCTTGCAGTATATCGCAATCTTTTTCATCGTTTTCCCCCTAAATATGAAAGCGCCGCGGCATCCCGTGACGGACGCTGCGGCGCGACAAAGCACGCCCATCGGGCGGTCGTTTGATCACGTCTTTCGCGTGCTTTCCCCTCAAGGCGAACGGCCTTTCAGCGTCAGGATGCGTTGAACTTGACTGTATTTACTTTATAACAC
>SFOF01000260.1 GCA_004552515.1 Clostridiales bacterium | reverse complement strand
CGCTTGAAGCACTCGATGTCCCAGCGCTCGTCCGCGCCGCACGCCCTTCGCTCTAAGAATAGCCGTTCGAAAACTTTACGCGGCGTTCGATTGCTTTTGGCACGGAATGTGCTATAATTAAGTCAATCGAACAAAGGTTCTTGCGGGGAGGAAAGCGATATGGACGTCATGGAAAAGCTGACGATACTGACCGACGCCGCCAAATACGACGTGGCCTGCACGTCCAGCGGCGTGGACCGGCGCGCCGCGAAGGGCACGATGGGCAATTCAATGGCCTGCGGCATCTGCCACAGCTTTTCGGCGGACGGGCGCTGCATATCGCTGCTCAAGGTGCTCATGAGCAACGCCTGCTGCTACGACTGCGCCTATTGCGTCAACCGCCGCGCCAACGACACGCCGCGCGCCACGTTCACGCCCCGCGAGCTGGCCGACCTGACCATCGCCTTCTATCGGCGCAACTACATCGAGGGGCTGTTCCTCAGCTCGGGCGTCGTTAAAAATCCCGACTACACCACCGAGCTGATGATCAAAGCGCTCTCGATCCTGCGCGAGGAATACCGCTTCGGCGGCTATATCCACGCCAAGGGCATCCCCGGCACGGACGAGCGGCTGCTGCGGCGGCTGGGGCAGCTGGCCGACCGGCTGAGCGTCAACGTCGAGCTGCCCTCGCAGAAGAGTCTCCAGCGCCTTGCGCCCGACAAGAGCCGCGAGGACGTGCTGCGCCCGATGGGACAGATCGCCGACGGCATCCGGCAGACGCAGAACGAAATGGTGCTTTACCGGCACGCGCCGCGCTTCGCCCCCGCCGGACAGAGCACGCAGATGATCGTCGGCGCATCGCCGGAAACCGACCGTCAGATCGTCCGGCTGACCGGCGCGCTCTACAAAAAGTACGCCCTCAAGCGCGTGTTCTTCTCGGCCTATATGCCGGTGGTGAGCGACAGCCGCCTGCCCGCGCTGACCACGCGCGCGCCGCTTCTGCGCGAGCATCGGCTCTATCAGGCCGACTGGCTGATGCGCTTTTATCACTTCTCGCCCGACGAAATATTGGACGACGCGCACCCGGACTTTCATCCGCTGATCGATCCCAAATGCTCGTGGGCGATCTATCATCCCGAGTTTTTCCCGGTCGAGGTCAACCGCGCCGATTACGAGACGCTCCTGCGCGTGCCCGGCATCGGCGTGACCAGCGCGCGGCGCATCATTCAGGCGCGGCGATCCGGCCGTCTGACCGTCGAGGGGCTGCGGCGGCTGGGCGTGGTCATGAAGCGCGCGCAGTATTTCCTGACCGTCGGCGGCAAAATGCCCGTGCGCGTGCGGCTCAATCAGGCGCAGCTGATCGGCGCGCTCTCGAGCGAACGCGGCATGGCGCTCCCGCCCAATGTACAGCAGCTTTCCTTCCTCGAGCCGACGGGCGACGACCTGATCAAATCGCTCAGCGGCCAGATCTGACCGGCGCGCCGGTCGAAATCCCGCGCGATTCAGAAAAGTCAGCCGCACGGGCCGATTCCGCCTGAAAACGACGGGCTTCGCGGCGGCGTTTCTCGGACACGCTCCCCAAATCCCTCGCCTCATCGAAAGCGATTTTCAAAGAAAAGCATGAATTACGCAGCCCTGAAGCCAAATACGGAGGCCGCGACGGCTTACGGCCTTCAGGCGTCAAAATTGCCGTTCGGCGAATTGCGAGACGCCGCCCATAAACGGCCCGGCGGCAGAAAATCGAATCTTTCAACAGAACCGATGGCAAAGTTCTCGACCTCGCGCCCCGAAAAATAACCCCCGCGATCCCCGCGCGCTTTCAGGGCCGAAAACAGTCCACCTCCCCATTTCCCTCAAAGGAGCGATCACCATGCGCACCGACATCATCTATCGCTATGACGGCTCGTTCGACGGGCTGCTCACCTGCGTGTTCCAGAGCTACCTGCGCCACGAGCTGCCCGCCGCGCTGCTCACGCCCGACGACGGCCAGACCATGCTTTTTGAGACGCTGTTCATCGAAACCGACCACGCTCTGGCCAAACGCGTCGTCGATGGGCTGACGCGCAAGGTTTCGGGCGAGGCGGTGAGCTTCATCCGCATGGCGCACCTGACCTGCCTCAACAACCGCGACGCGGCCATACTGCTCTTCTGCCGGCTGGCCATGGCGACCGGCCCGTCCGTCATGAACGCGCTCGCCGACGCGCGCGTCAACACGCTCTATCGCGCCATCAATTTCCTCGAGCGGGAAGCGCATCACTACATGGGCTTCGTGCGCTTCAGCGATGTGAGCGGCGCGCTGGCCTCGATCATCCGGCCGAAGAACAGCGTGCTGCCGCTGCTCGATCCGCACTTTTCCGACCGCTTCAACGCCGAGCGTTTCATCATTTATGACGCGACGCACCGCATGGCGCTCATGCATGTGCCCGACGTCAGCCGCATCGTGCCGATGGACGATTTCAAGCTGCCCGCGCTGCGCCCCGAGGAGCTGGAAATCGCCGCGCTCTGGCAGCGCTTTCACGCGACGATCGCCATCGAGGGCCGCGTGAATCCGAAGCTGCAGCGCTCGCTCCTGCCGCTGCGCCACCGCCCGCTGATGACCGAGTTTTCAAAGTGCGCCGCCGCCGAGGACGCGCTGCCGCCCACGGTCATGCCCATGCCGGCCATCGCGCACCACGCCGTATAGCGTGCCCCGCGAGGAAGCATACGCCGAAAATGAACGCCGCGCCGCATATTCGTCATAAAAATGCGCGATTTTTCGCCGAAATTCCTGTGGATAACTTGATTCGTGCCAATTTTCAGATATTTTGCCGGATTATCGGCGCGGCCGGCCGTGTTTTCGTGCGGCGTTTCGGTGCCCGTTTTACATGAACGTTTTCTTCTCTTTGTGCTGTTATCGAATTATGCTGGTATTCTGTATAGAAGGGCCGTTTCCCAAAATATGATGCAATCCGGCGCGGCGGCGGGGGGAATTTCGTCCGTCAAGAGCGCCTTCACGGCGTGCGTTCAAATGCTCCGCGCTCTGAAGTTCCAGTGTTCTGCACCGATTCCGCGTCCACACTCTTTCGGCTTCCGCTCCACCAACGCGCAGCGTCTGAAATCAAGCGCCGCAGCCTTTCCCCTTCGAAATACGTTTCAATGTTAATTATCGCATTTGGCATTGACTTTTCGCGCGCCATGAGCTATAATATATTTTGTTGTTAAGGCGTGTGCCTGTAGCTCAGCCGGATAGAGTGCTTGGCTACGAACCAAGAGACCGGGGGTTCGAGTCCCTCCAGGCACGCTTG
>SFOF01000032.1 GCA_004552515.1 Clostridiales bacterium | reverse complement strand
CCGCGCTGGGCCGCCTGCTGACCGGCGCGTCCATGATGGGCGCCATGCTCAAGGACGACCGCGACAGCCTGACCGCCTATGTCAAGGGCGGCGGCCCGCTGGGCACCGTGCTGGCCGTGGCCAGAGCCGACGGCAGCGTCAAGGGCTATGTCGATAATCCCGACATCGAGCCGCCGCTGCGCCCCGACGGCAAGCTGGACGTGGGCGGCGCGGTCGGCAAAAACGGCCAGCTGACCGTCATCAAGGATCTGGGGCTGCGCGAGCCGTATGTAGGGCGCGTCAATCTGCGCTCCGGCGAGATCGGCGAGGATCTGGCGATGTATTTCACCGCGTCCGAGCAGACCCCCTCGCTGGTGTCGCTGGGCGTGCTGACCGGCAGGGAGGTCGTCGCGGCAGGCGGACTGATCATACAGGTCATGCCCGACTGCTCCGAGGTCGCGCTCAAGTCGATCGAAATGAGCGCGCCCATGTTCATGAACATCAGCAAGACCTTCGCCGAATACGGCCTGAACGGCACGCTTCAGCAGCTGCTTAATCATCTCGAGCCGGAGATCATCGACACGCTGCATCCGGCCTACCGCTGCGATTGCAGCCGCGAGCGCTTTGAACGTGGCCTGATCTCGCTGGGCGCGGAGGAGCTGACCTCGCTCATCAACGAGGATCACGGCGCGGAGCTGAACTGTCACTTCTGCAACTGCTCCTATCGCTTCACCGAGGATCAGCTGCGCGCGCTGCTCGAGCAGGCCCGCAAAAAGTAATCCGCACGCCCCTTTCATGAGGAGGTTTTCATGCGCAATCCTTCGTCCAACGTCATGCCCTTCGATCAGAACGCCGAGTTCTTCGCGCGGCGGGCGCTGAAAAAGCGGCAGGGCGGACACTACCGCGAGGCCGTGTCTCTGCTGCTGCGCGCCGTGCAGGCCGAGCCTGATCAGACCGCGCGCCTGATGGAGCTAGCCGAGGTGTATAGCGAAATGGGCAGTCCGCTGGAATCAAACCGCGTGCTGACCGATTTGCTTTCCAGGCCGAACGCCGATCCCGCGGTCTGGTTCGGATTGGCCTGCAACCTGTACGCCATGGGCAACACCGAGGGCGCTCAGACCGCCGCGCTGCGCTATATCGACGCCGCGCCCGAGGGCGACTATCACGAGGAGGCCTCGCAGCTCATCAGCGCGCTGCAATACGCCGAGCACATGACCGAACCCGCCGAACGCCGCCTTCTGCGCTGCCATCGCCTGAACGGCCGCGCCGCCGCGCTGATCAACGCCGATCAGCCAAAAAGCGCGCTGCCGCTCATCGAAAAGAGCCTCTTTATCAGCGACGTGCCCGCCACGCAGGCGCTCTATGCCTTCGCGTTGAGCGAGGCCGGAGAAACCGCGCGCGCGCTCACCGAGGTCAACACGCTTCTGCGCCGCCGCGGCCTGCAAACCGCCGACTGCCTGTACGCGCTCAAGGCGCTGTCCGTCTGCGATCCATCGCGCGCGCTCGAGCTGGCCGGGGAATTGCAAAAGCGCACGCTGGATCCCTATGAAAAGCGCCAGCTGCTCGACGCGCTGCTGCCCTTAAGCGCCGGTTCTATCGAGCCGCTGCTCAAATCCGCGCTGACCGATTCTCCCTACGACCGGCGGCTGTGGCTCGCCCGCGCCGCGCTCTCCTACAACGCCGGCAAGACCGAGGACGCGCTCGACGACTGGCGCGCGCTTCTTGCCGTCAATCCAAACGACGAGCTGGCCGCGCTCTATATCGACGCGCTGACGGAAGGCGCCGCGCCCTCCCGCCCCATTCCGCTGACCGCTTCCCTCGCGCCGGAGCTGGCTGAAGAGGCTCGAAAGCGCGTCATGACCGGCTCATCCGACGACGTTTGCCTGCGTTGGGCGCTGCTGAGCGGCGATCAATGCGCGCACGCGGCGATTGAAGCGCTGATAAAACGCGGCGATGAAGCCGCGATTCGGCTGCTGCGCACGGCGCTGATCGAGCCGTCCGTTCCCTATGCGCTCAAGCTGCACGCTCTGGACGCGCTTCGGAAGCTCTCTGCGCCGCGTCCCTATCTGCTCGTAAGCCGCGCCGCGCTGAACACGGACGCAGCCGTTCCCCGCGCCGAGGTGCCGCTGGACACCTACGTTCAGCGCGCGCTGCGCCGGCTTGTGCCGCTGGCCGGAGACATCGACGACCGGCTTGTACCGCAGCTCATCCGGCTCTGGTCGGACGGCGCTTCCCGTATGCCGCGCCACGAAACGGCGCTGATCGGGCTGGGCGCGGCCGTGCTGATCGACGCGGCGCGCGCGCTGGAGCTGCCCGATCCCACGCCGCTCGTCCGGCGCAGGCTCGGCCTGTCCGACCGCGCAATCGCATATTACGTGTCTTGCCTGGAAAAACTGACAAGGAAGGATGACATACATGAAGCTGATTGATTTTGACGCGCACTTCGGCAAATACGCCGAGGGCTGGATCGCCGAAAACCGCTCGAAATACAAGAACATGGACGAACTCGAGGAGCAGATTCCCGAGCTGTATCTCAAGTGGCTCAACACGAGCGCGGACTGGCTGGACGGCAAAACGCCCGGCGAGTATTTCGCGGCCTATACCGACGCGCATGAGCTGGTCGATATGCTGCGCGCCTACAACGCGCAGAACGTCTCCATCCCCGATCAGCTGCTGGAGCGCATCGTCGAGCTGGGCGATCAGGCCGTCGAGCCGCTAATGGCGCTGGCCCGCGAGCAGAAGAACCGCGCGCTCACCGTGACGGCGCTCAATCTGCTGATCGAAATCGGCTCAAACGCGCCGCTCGAGCTGTGCCTCGACGTTATCGAGCAGGCCGACGCGCAGAACGAGCTGACCGACGTGGCCGGCGAGCTGCTGACCAACCTGGGGCGCGAGGCCATCGAGCCGATCATCGCGCGCATGGACGGGGCCTCAAAGGCGGCTCAGGAGGCTTTTCTCGACGTTTTGTGCAACTTTCCGGGCGATGATCGCATCTATAATTATACGATTGACGCGTTCAAGCGCTGCTTTGATCGCCGCGCCCTGTACGCCTCCTATCTGGGCAAGCTGGGCGACGAGCGCGCCATCGAGACATTGAGAGGCGCGCTCGAGCTGAGCGATCTCAACTACCTCGACTACATCGAGATCGTCAACGCCATCGAGGCGCTGGGCGGCGAGGTGACCGAAACGCGCGAGTTCAGCGGCGATCCCTATTACGAATCTCTGAGAAAAATGCAATAACAGCCATCTTTCTCGAACGCCAGGAGGAATGAACCATGAAATGCCGCGCCTGTGGTGAGGAAAACAGCCCGAACGCCAGATATTGTTCCTATTGCGGCGCAAAGCTGACAGCCGCGCCCGCATCGGAAGCCGAGACTAAGCAGCCCCCCGTGGCCGACGCCGGTCAGCCCGCCGCCGAAGCGCCCAGATCTGAAGCCGCGCCCAGAGCCGTCTCGACCGCGCGGCCGCTCTCCGACAATCCCTATCAGCCCCGGCGTATGCCCACGATCTACGACAACGCCGCTCAGGCCGCTCACCCCGTCTCCATCGACGAGAACACCACGCCCGCCCCCAAGCGCACGCCCGTGTTCCTCTTTGACGACGAAAAGGAGGAGGAGGAGCTGAAGCGCCGCCGCGAGACCGCTCTGCGCGAGGCCGAGGAGGAGCGCCGCGAGCTGGCGCGCAGGAAAGCCGAGGATCCCTTCTACGGCGAGGAGGACGACGAGGACTACGACGACGAAGAGGACGAGGAGGAATCCTCGCACCGGGGCCGCGTAATCACGGCGGTCATCTCCATCGTCACGATACTGCTGCTGTGCGTCGCGCTGTACGCGTTTTTGTTCTACACCTCGATGGGCAGCCGTCTGCGCGCCTATTACGGCGTATCCGCGGGCGCGGACGATTACATCTGCCTGGCCGACTGGCAGCTCGAGCAGGGCAACGCGACCGACGCCACCGCGTCCTACTACAACGCCTTCCGGCTCAAATCGGACGATTACGACTTTGTGCTGAAGATCGCCGGCGATTTCGAGAACTGCCGCGCCTATGAACGCGCCGAGCAGACCTATATGTACCTCATCGAAAACTATCCCGATGCGGACGATCCCTACGACAATCTGATGGCGCTGCTCATCAAGGAGGGCAAAACCGACACATACAACGCGCTGATCGCCTATCGCGCCGAGCATCAGAGCGGCTATGTCGCGCCCGCGCAGGACAATACGCCTGCCGCGGTTCAGCCGCCCGTGCTGTCGCCCGAAAGCGGCGAATTTACCGGCACGGTCAAGGTCACGATTTCCGCCGCCGAGAACGCCGCCATCCATTTCACCGTGGACGGCAGCGACCCGACCGAGGCTTCTCGGCTCTACAGCGGCGCGATCACGCTCTATTCCGGCTCCTACACGCTCAAGGCCGTCGCCATCGTCGGCGGCGTGAGCAGCGAGATCGTCTCCGCCTCCTACAGCGTTTCCTGAATCCGTCAATCTGCCGTCTCATCGCGCGATGGGACGGCTGCTTTTTTATAAAAGATGCGCTTGCCGCGCGGCGCGTATGGTGATACAATAGAGCCACTACAGACGCTGAAGTCTCCGCTTTCGCGCGCGTCATCCGCGAGATCACCGAGGCCGACGCAATCGCGGGTCAGTTCCCCGAGCTGCGCTGACGCGTATGAAGCGGCTTTCCCCTGCTCAGGCGCGCCGCAAAGGGGCGAATTACGAAAAAAAAGAGCGCCCGCAAGGCTCCCGCAAGCCGCCTTCCCCGCCATATCGCATTGCAGACAAAGACCGCGCCGCTCTCCCGCATGGAGAAAACGGCGCGGTCTTTCGCTGCTTATTTACTTTTTCGCGCGCTTTTTGCGCATACTCGCGTTGCCGACATGAGCGCCGCGCAGGATCTGAGCGAGCTTGTCCAGCAGCCGCGCATCCGGCGCAGCGTCGTTTGCGAGCGCCCCCAGCGACGCGGCGGCCGCCCTGTGCGCATCGCGTTCGGCGCGCGCTTCGTCGGTCTTTCCGCACAGGCCGATCGCCGCCGCCTTGAGCGCCTCGCCCGCGTCGGTCAGATGGCGCACGCGGTTGTACTGCTTCATCATGACGAACATACCGACCGACACAATCGCGCCCTCGAAGATCATCATGCCGCCCCACATGAGCAGCACGATGGTCAGCGTCAGGCCGCAGAACAGGCTGGCCGTGCTGATGCCGATCAGCTCTCTCTCATTGCGGCGCTTGAGATGCGCCTTCTCGACCTCGCGCGCCAGAGCGTCGCCATAAGCGCGGAGCTGATCCTCCTTGCGGCGCGCCTTATCGTAGCTCTTCTGCGCGATCGAGGCGGGATTGACCGTCTCCTGCCCGTCGAAAACATAGGTAAGCGCCGCCTTGTCGGACGCGGAGAGCGCGTTTTTGCCCGTGCGCGTCAGGGTCAGCGCGCCCGATTCGTCCTCGTCGATGCGCACGTTCCCCCGCACCGCCAAATCGGCCAGAGAACCGACCAGGACGTCGCTGTCGGCCGCCTCGCCCACGACGAAGCCGGCCATCGCCGCCGGATAGCGATCCAGCAGCGTCCAGTCGGGCGCGGGGAGCTTCTTTGCCGAGACGCCATACTTTTTGATTTCCCACGCCAGCAGCAGCGCGAATATGAGCAGATACGCCGCGCCCAGCACGCGCTTGATCAGCGCGATCGTGTTGGCGCTCCTTGTCTTTTCCTCCTGAATCCGCGTCTTTTCGGAAACGATGCTCTCGCGCACGCGCCTGCCGGTCGCCGCGGCCTCCTTCAGCCATTCTGACGGAAAAAGCAGCTGCGCCGAAACGCCCGTGCCCGCCGCCAGATCGGTCGGGCCGAACGATATGACGTTATATTGCGTGCGCACATCGCCGGCATAATCGCGCGGATAGACCAGAATCTCGCCGTTTTCCTCGGGCAGCGTCACGATGAGAGTGGCGTTCTGATAGAGCACGGCGTGATTGGCCGAAATGAGCGCGCGGTCGATCATGCCCGCGTCGTCATGGCGCACGGCATAGTCCTTCAGCGTATAGGCGCAGGCGAACGTGCGCCAGTCGTTGTCGCCCGGCGCGCTCAGCGTGATGAGCCAGCCCTTTTCGTCCGCCGTCAGCGTCCGCGCACCCTCATCCAGCAGTTCGCCGTCCGCCCAGGCTTCAATGTCCTCCGGCTCGCCGCTGTCGTCGATGAAGAACGCGTAGCCCTCGTAGCTGTGGGGGCAGGTGTATATAATTTCCTCGCGGATGCGGGCGCTGCCGTCCGCGCGCACATCGACATACATGGCGTAATTGCTGATTTCATAGTCCACGGCTTCCTCAGCCTGCGCCGAAAGCCCGCACAGCAGCATGAGCAGCATCGCCAGCGCCCACGCCTTCACACTCCTGATCGTCATCCCCTCAATCCTCCACCAGTTCAAACCGCCATGTCTGCGCGACCGACGGATATTTTTCATGATCGACCGGCCCGGCGAACATATCGTAGGGGCGCGCGTATACGCCGCCGTCGCCGTACAGCGCGCGATAGACGACCAGCCTTTCGCCCGTCTCCGAGTGCGCCGCAATGGCGATCACCTCATAGAGCCTGTTTTTGAAATGGCGATACCGCCGCCCGACCAGAATTTCCCGCTCCGCCATGCCGCGTCCTCCCCGACAAATGATTGACTTACATTATACGCCGTTTTTGTTCACTTTTCCAGCGTTTCGGCGTGATTTACACGTTTTTTCCGACTTCTGAGCGCGCGGTGTTTTTTAACGAACAAAAATGGCGTTTCCCCTCTTGACATTCGTATAAAATCGGGGTATGATAGAGAAAATTTCAAAAGCGATGACGAAGAGGATCGAAAACGGATGCTTTCAGAGAGCCGGCGGGCGGTGCGAGCCGGCAGCGGAGGTTTTCAGGGGTCTATGGCTTCCGAGCTGAAGGTCTGAGGCGCGCAGACCGCGCTTAGGGTCTTCCGTATGGCTGCGTGAAAGCACAAGGGCTTGATAGAGCCTGATGAGGGGCGTTTTTTGACAAACGCAATTTGAGTGGTACCGCGGGCGAACAGCTCGTCTCAAAGAAAGCGATCGGAGCGATCTTTGAGGCGGGCTTTTTTGTTGGCCTCGCAACCGACTATGACGCGATAAGGAGGACATCATCATGAGCGATTACAGCATCGAAACCAAGTGCGTCCAGAGCGGCTACACCCCGGAGAACGGCCAGCCGCGCCAGATCCCCATCATCCAGAGCACGACCTTCAAGTACGCCACCGGCGAGGCCATGGGCCAGCTGTTCGATCTGGAGGCCTCGGGCTATTTCTACTCCCGCCTGCAAAACCCGACCTGCGATCACGTCGCGGCCAAGATCTGCGATATGGAGGGCGGTTCCGCCGCCATGCTGACCGCCTCCGGCCAGGCGGCGAACTTCTACGCCGTGTTCAACATCGCCAACTGCGGCGATCACGTCGTTTCCTGCTCGGCGATCTACGGCGGCACCTACAATCTCTTCGCCGTGACGATGAAGAAAATGGGCGTTGACTTCACATTCGTTGCCCCCGACTGCACCGACGAGGAGCTGGAGGCCGCCTTCAGGCCCAACACAAAGGCCGTTTTCGGCGAGACGATCTCAAATCCCTCGCTGACCGTGCTGGACATCGAGCGCTTTGCCAAAGCCGCCCACGCGCACGGCGTGCCGCTGATCGTGGACAACACGTTCGCCACGCCGGTCAACTGCCGCCCGTTCGAGTGGGGCGCGGACATCGTGACTCACTCCACCACCAAGTATATGGACGGCCACGGCGCGGCGGTCGGCGGCTGCATCGTCGATTCGGGCAAATTTGACTGGCTGGCGCACGCCGATAAATTCCCCGGCCTGTGCACGCCCGACGACAGCTATCACGGCATCACCTACGCCGAAAAGTTCGGCCAGGGCGGCGCGTACATCACCAAGGCCACGGCGCAGCTCATGCGCGATTTCGGCTCCACGCCCGCGCCGCAGAGCGCCTTTCTGCTCAACCTCGGCCTTGAGAGCCTGCACGTGCGCATGGCGCGGCACTGCGAGAACGCGCTCGCCGTCGCCCGCTTCCTCGAGGGCCACGAAAAGATCAGCTGGGTGAACTATGCCGGCCTTGAATCCAGCCCCTATCACAAGCTGGCCGCCAAATATATGCCCGGCGGCACCTGCGGCGTGGTCAGCTTCGGCATTAAGGGCGGACGCGACGCCGCCAGCCGCTTCATGGCCAATCTGAAGCTGGCCGCCATAGAGACGCACGTCGCCGACGCGCGCACCTGCTGCCTGCACCCCGCCAGCACCACCCACCGCCAGATGAGCGACAGAGAGCTGATCGCGGCGGGCGTGCCGGGCGATCTGGTGCGCTTCTCCTGCGGGCTGGAGAGCAGCGACGATCTGATCGCCGACATCGCCCAGGCGCTCGAGCGCATCTGAACACACATAAATCGGAGGGACGCCCCATGCCTATCAAAATCCCGAACGCGCTGCCGGCCACAAAGACGCTGAACGACGAGAACATATTCGTCATGACCGAAACGCGCGCCATGACGCAGGACATCCGGCCGCTGCACATACTTTTGCTCAATCTGATGCCCACGAAAATCGACACGGAGACGCAGCTCTCGCGCCTTTTGGGCAACACGCCGCTTCAGGTGGAGCTGACGCTGGCGCGGGTCAGCACGCACGAATCGAAAAACACGCCCGAGGAGCATATGCTCGCCTTCTACAAGAACTTCGACGACGTGGCGCACCTCAATTTCGACGGCATGATCATCACCGGCGCGCCGGTCGAGCACCTGCCCTTCGAGGCGGTGGACTACTGGGACGAGCTATGCCGCATCATGGACTGGAGCAAGACGCACGTCCACAGCACGTTCCACATCTGCTGGGGCGCGCAGGCGGCGCTCTATCATCATTTCGGCATTGAGAAGCAGCCTCTGCCCGAGAAGATGTTCGGCGTATTCCCCCATCGCGTGGAGTATAAGCGCTCGATTCTCTTCCGCGGCTTTGACGACGTGTTCATGGTGCCGCACTCGCGCCACACCACCGTCGAGCGCGCCGACATCGAGAAGGTGCGCGCGCTGCGCATACTCGCCTCCTCCGACGAGGCGGGCGTATACGCCGTCTCCACCGAAAACGGCCGGCAGATCTTCATCACCGGCCATTCGGAATACGATCCCCTGACGCTCGAGCGCGAATATAAGCGCGACGTTCAGGCAGGCAAGCCCATCGCCGTGCCGAAAAACTATTACCCGAACGACGATCCGTCGCAGCCGCCCATCGTTTCCTGGCGCGCGCACGCCAATCTGCTCTATTCCAACTGGCTGAACTATTTCGTCTATCAGACCACCCCCTACGATCTGGATTCCATCGGCTGACGCCAAAAGAGCGCAAAATGCCCCGCGCCGCGTTTTCAGGACGCACGGCGCGGGGCGTTTTTTCGCCTTGCGATCCGCTCAGAGGTCGTCCCCGGAGCGCTCGATGGAATTTCGGGCGCTGAAGCCCTCGGGATAGCGCGCCTTCAGCTTGTCGAGATTGGCGCGCAGAATATCCTCCAGCGGAATATCGAGCGCCGTGGCCGCCTCCGCCAGATACCACGCGACGTCGCCCAGCTCCTTCGCCAGATGCGCCCGATCCAGTTCATGCCCCTGCGCGAGCCACTTCTTTACAATGTCGATCGCCTCGCCGGATTCCCCGCACAGCCCCATGACACTGTTGATCAGCACATCCTTCTTATCAAGCGCCGGATTGAGCGTGGTCATCGCCAGACGCTGATAGTCGTTAATCTCCATCGCTTCTCCCTTCAGCGGATGATCGCCCGCCAGCCGCCGTTCTCCTCAACATACTGAAATTCGCACGGCCTTTCCGCGTTCATCATGTCGATGAGTTTTTTCAGATCGGCCACCGCGCCGATCGAATCGATGCGGTCGTATTCGACCCACTCCATGCGTCCCTCGTCCGAGGACGTCAGCTCGCCTTCGTATTTTTCCGCCTTGAAGAGAAAGACGATGTAGCGGCCGTTCTCGATGGGGAACTGCTTCACACCCACCAGCTTCGGCGCGACCACGGTCAGCCCCGTCTCCTCCTTCATCTCGCGTATGACCGCCTCGACGAAGGATTCCCCCTGCTCGACGTGTCCGCCGGGCAGCGCATAGCCGCGCCAGTCGGCCTTGACGCGGTTTTGCAGCAGCACGCGCGTTCCGTCCATGACAAGGCACAGCGTCGTCAGCTCGACGTTTTCCGTTCTGCTCATGCTCTTGCCTCCGCTCACAGCTCGGCGTCGAACGGCTCGTCCAGCGCGCAGATCACGTCCAGCCAGCGCAGCAGATCGGCCTTGTGGTATTTCGGCCACCCGGTCAGGTAGTGATTCGCGCCGGGCACGCCGTTTGCCGTGAAGCGCAGGATCAGAAGGCGCTGCCTCGAGGGATCCGCCTTGAACGACCCCGCGCGCGCGTTTTCGCCCGCCGGCACGTCGGTTTCGCCGCTGAGCAGCACGTCGCCGGTATCCGCGTCGGAAACAGACCAGACAAAGCGCGCGTCCTCCCGCGTGTCGTTGGCCAGTACGACGCACTGATCCCAGCCGCTGACCTCGTCCAGCATCATCTGCCGCGGCTTTTGGCTGCGCTTTATATAGTGATAGGCCAGCTTTTTGCGATAGTAATAGTCCACAACCGCGTCGGAAATCTGCGGCCAGCCGTCGATCATGTTCCACCATATGATTCCCGTGCGCTTCCACTTGAGGATGCGCGTGTGCTCGACGAAGAACTTCATCGCCTCGGCCTGAGAAATCTGCGATATGAGCGCAAATTCATCGAGATCGGCGCACGCTTCCGCGCAGAGCAGCGCCACCTGATCGGCCATGAGCCGGTTGCGGCTGCCCGGATGGCGCGTGATCAGCACGTCCTCTGTGCTGTGCATCGCCCAGGCGCGGTTGTCCATGGGCCAGACGTGTTCGCTCTTCAGGAATTCACGCAGGCTCGAGGGCGCGGGGCAGCCGTGATAGCCGGCCTCGCCGATGAACGACGCGCTCGAGAGCCGGTAAAAGTCGTCCTTGAAGAAGGCGCGCGGCCCCCAGGTGTGCTGCTCGGGCACATTGTCGGCGGTAAAGCCGTCCGGAATCTCGGGCGAGGAGCGCACAAAATAGCGATAGGGATCGTGCTCCTCGAGCGCGCGCACCAGCGTCTCATGCGCCACGCGGTTATAGCGCGCGTCGTAGTGCGGATAGTGAAAGCCCATGTTCTTGGTGTCGATCTCATTATCGCCCGACCAGATCGCCAGCGACGCGTGATTGCGGATCCTGCGGATGACCGCGGCGGCCTCCTCCTCGATGACGCGCGCGAAATCGCCGCCCTGAGGATAGTTGGTGTTGCCCATGCAGAAGTCCTGCCACACCATCACGCCGCTTTCATCGCACAGCTCGAAGAAGCGGTCGCTCTCGTAAACGCCGCCGCCCCATGAGCGCATCATGTTGCAGCCGCTGTCCTTCACCAGCGCAAACGCCTTTTCCAGCCGCTGTGCATCGCGCGCGTGAATCGCGTCCAGCGGCACCCAGTTCGTGCCGCGCACCATGATCGGCACATCGTTGACAAAGAACGCGAATTTCTGCCGTCCGGGCGTGAAGTCGCGCTCCAGACGCACCGTGCGCAGGCCGATACGCTCCTCACGCACGTCCACGACCTCGCCGAAATGGATCAGCTCCATGCGCACGTCATAGAGCGCCGCCTCGCCGTAGCCGCGCGGCCACCACAGGCGCGGCGCTTGAATCCTGCACTCGCAGTTGCCGCTCACGAACCACGCGGGCTGCTCGTCGGTAAATTCGCTCTCGCCGCAGCGGCCGCTCACGCGCACTGAAAAGCCCTCGAGCGTGTCCGCGTCGGTGGCGAAGCGATAGGCGTACTCGAGCAGCGCGTAATCGCGCGTTTTGTCGATCACCGGCACGGCGTAGTAGGTTTCGGTAAAGCGCGTGGCGCTGCGCTCGATCAGGCTCACGCCGCGCCACAGCCCGCTGGTCACCAGCCGCGGCAGGATGTCCCAGCCGAAGCAGTGCGCCGCCTTGCGCGTCCAGCAGATCTCGCTGCGGTGCGCCGTGCCGCGCAGGCCGATGTTGTATTCCTTGCTCCGCGCGAAGTTCATCACGGAATGTATGTGGACGATCAGCTCGTTTTCGCCGGGGCGCAAAATATCTGTCACGTCGAATTCATGCTCGATGAGCATATTCTCCGTGCGGCCAATGTGCACGCCGTTCAGATACACGTCGGCCACGGTGTCGATCCCGTCGAAGCGCAATATCGCCCGCCGCCCCGCCGCCGCGGCCGCGCCCTCAAAGCGCCGCTGATAGATCCACTGCGTATACTCGTATTTCGCAAAGTTCAGCAGATTCTCGTCATAGAACGGATCGCCCTCAAGCCCCGCGTCCGCAAGGCTCTGCTCGGCGCAGCCCGGAACGCGCGCGGCGATGTGCGGCCAGTTCTCCAGCATATCGGCGCGGAAATCCTCGCTCCTGCCGCCCCTCTCCGGCGCGTAATAGAGCGTCCAGACCCCGTCCAGACGGCGCAATGTCGTATCCATCGCTGTTTTCCTCTCTCTTTTCGTTGTGGAGCGCCCGCGTCCGTCACAGCGCAGCCGCACGGCGCGCATGATTTCCGCTCACGGCCTGAAGTTGTCCGCGCCGATCTCGTCATACCAGTCGAAGCGCGTTTCCTCGCCGTTCAGGAGCCAGCGTTCGGGGCAGACGTTTTCCATCCAGTCGAGCGGCTTGAACACATCCGTCTGCACGGAGGCGCGCGCATAGGCTTCGGAGAGCTCCTTCAGCTCGTCCGCGTTCAGCACGCCCGGCTTGCAGGAGACGAACAGCGGCGTGCCGCTGACGGAGAGCGCGCGCAGCCACCGGCGGTTGAGCGCCCACGGGAACGTCCCCATGATGCCCACGCAGTCCGCGTCGGCGGCGAAGAACGTCTTGTCCTGAAGCATATGGAAGGCCAGCGCGTTCACGCCGTATTTGCGCGTGCGGTCCCACTCGCGGCCGCTGGTGTCGTCGCCGGTGCGGTTGAGGTGCGCCAGCCCCGCCGTCAGATGGCCGATGACGTTGCAGCCGATGATGACGGTGTTCTCGCCCGCGGCCTCATGGATTGTGCGGTAGAAGTTCACGACGATCTCCGCGCTGGTCTTTGTGCGGTCCCAGAAGTGCCAGCCGTCGTCGGTCAGATTGGTCGGGCAGTTCACGCCCCAGCGGCCGAACATATCGAACGTCGAAAAATCGTGCTTGATGAGCTGATAGCCCCAGTCCTCCACGATGCGCTTCGTATCCCGCGCCACGCGCGCGAGCACGTCCGGATGCGAGGGATCGAGATATTTGTCGTCGCGCATCAGCCGGTGCTCGGGCAGCACGCCCTCAGTACCGCGCGCCGTGTCGTTCAGATAGCGGATCCAGATACCCGGCCTCACGCCCAGCGCCTTCATCTCGTCGCACAGCTTCTTCATATCGGGGAAGCGCTCGTTGCCGCGGTTCCACGGCGCGTCGCAGCGGTTGGGCTGCCAGCCGTCGTCAATAACCATGTAGGGGCGGTTTTCAAGCCCATGACACAGTTCGCTCAGCAGTCTGGAATCGCCCAGTATGTCCTCGTGCGAGGAATTGCCATAGGCGTAATACCAGTTGTTCGAGCCGTACACCTTGTGATCGGGCGTGAGAACCACGTCGTTCAGGCCCTTGTAGAACGCGTAAAGCGCATCGAAGGCGCTCATATCGCGATAGCTTTCAAACACGATGCGGCAGGCGGTCAGCTCCCGGCCGTTGAGCCGCACGCCGCTGCCGCCGTTGCGCACGTCCGCCCAGAGCGTCACGCCCCGGGGATCGTACTGCCAGAAGCACAGCGCCGAGGCGCGCGTTTTTACGCCATAGCAGTCGGTGCGGCGGCCCGAGACGTCGCTTTTGCCGTCCGAGCCGTTCGACGCGGCGCACACCCAGGGCATACAGCGCTGCGGCACAATGCCGCGCCATTCCATATCGGCATAGCTCATGATGTCATCGGGCTTTACTTCCCTGATGAACGTTTTCAGAACCTTTCCCATACCGCCGATTACGCGGATTCCCGGCAGGGAGGCATATCTTACCCATTCGTAGGATCGGATTGTCCTGTCCTCTTTCAGCCATTTGCGGCCGGAAGAAAACGTTGCCACGGCTACGAGTGTCCCGTCTTTCGTGAAAATGCCGTACCTGTATCGTGCCGCAGCATCGCCGTATGTGTGCCATTCATTCAGGAAACCGGAGGATTCCGGTTTGGCGATTCTCCTTACCGAGGTGTTCCTGGCGAAGATGGAACGGAATTCTCCCAGCTGGGCCAAAAGCCTGGCTTTCATCATGTCGGGGCGGCTTCTCCATACATCTTCCGGAAGCGGAACGAGCTTGCGCTCCGGATTGTCCGCCTTGTAGGACAGCATTGACCTTTCCAATCCTGCGTGAGCTTGCGCGGCCTCTTCGGGCGAGCGGGCGGTTACGGGTATGGGGATGATGGTCGCGCCGTTCCCGCATTCGAGCATCATGTGCCCTTCGTGCCGGATGACAGTGACATCTTTCCCCGATATGCAACCGGCTATGTCATCTATGAAGCTCATCTGTATTCCAATGCTTTTCCTCCCCAAAGTTACGACTAATTCGACGATTTATTTCATTCTTCGGTGCCCATTAGTTAACTTTGCAGGGTTGAATTTTACTTCATAACATATAAAACGATGGATGCAATTGTAAAGACCGATTTCAATTTTCCCGGACAGGTCGGCAAATACGTCGGGAAAGTCCGTGATGTCTATGATATTGACGGCAAGTATCTGGTAATGGTGGTTTCCGACAGGATTTCCGCATTCGATGTGGTCCTTCCCAAGGGAATTCCGTTCAAAGGCCAGATTCTCAATCAGATAGCTGCCAAGTTCCTGGATGCTACTTCGGATATCCTTCCGAACTGGAAAATTGCTACCCCGGATCCTATGGTCACTGTGGGCTACAAATGTGAGCCGTATCGTGTGGAAATGGTTATCCGTGGATGTCTTGCCGGTCATGCGTGGCGTGAATATCAGGAAGGAAAACGTACGTTGTGCGGTGTGGCGCTTCCTG
>SFOF01000259.1 GCA_004552515.1 Clostridiales bacterium | reverse complement strand
CCCTGATATAGCCGGTTTGGCCGTCGATCAGAACGGGGATCCAGCCCTTGCAGGAGACGCGGGTCAGCGCGGTGCCCGCCTCGGCGACGGTCAGCGCCTCGAAGGCTTCGCCCGGGCCGCGGCGGATGATCGTCTCGCGATCCACCGTGATGGTTTCGGCGGGCGGCGCATCGTCCTCGGGATGCGTCTGGTCGCACTGCGCGGTCAGCGCGGCGATGGTTTTCGGGCCGCACAGGCCGTCGATGACCAGATTCGCCGCCTTCTGGAACGCGCGCACGGCCTTTTCAGTCTCCGCGCCGTAATCGCCGTCCGCGCCGAAGAGCGGCAGCGCATAGCCCAGTGCCGTCAGCATCTCCTGCACGCGCTTCACGTCGCCGCCGCGCAGGCCGCGCCGCAATATTCGGTTGCCGGGCAGATACTCGACGGGCTTGACCGCGCCCTCGTAGATCAGGCCGGGCAGGCGGTACCAGTGCGTCCACGGGCGGCGGTCGATCTCCGTCTCCGCCACGCCGTCTTTGAAACCCCGCGCCTCGACGACCTGCCCGCCGCCGATGTAGATCCCCGCGTGGCCGTCCATGTGCAGCATCAGGCCGGGAATCTCCGGCATCGACGCGATCCCGCCCTTCTCGGCCGCGCGATTGTACATCCCGTTCGCGCTCGCGTCCGGGCAGCCGTTCGACTTGTAGCGCTGCCGCCCCGTCTCTTCGTCCAGCCACATGTAGCCCTTCGCCAGGCCGATGCAGTCCGCGCAATACCGCTCCTCGGCGATGTCGCGGTTGTAGGGCGCCATGCGGTCCGCCTTGTAGTGCGCCGGATACTGCGCCGTCTTGCGCTGCAAGAGCTGCGGCGTGCACTTTACGCCGGTCGTGCCGTACCAGTAGCGCCAGCCGTCCGCCAGCGCCTTCTTCGCAAATTCAGCCAGGCCTTCACTCGTTTTCGCCATCGTTCCCCGCCCCCTCGCTCTTTTTGTTCAGCAGATCCAGCGCGTTTTTCAGCGCCTTCGGATAGGGCACGCCCATCAGGCCCGCGTTTTCGAGGATGGACAGGCCCTCGTTGAAAATATAGCCCACGATCACAGCGTCCTTGATGTAGCTCGTGCCGATCACGCGGTCGAGCAGCGCCGCCATCATCACGATCATGAGCGTCACGCCCTTGCGGCACAGCCCCTTCCAGCCGGCCTTCGATTCGAGCGCGCCGGTTTCCGACTTGCTCGACTTGTGGAACACGCCCGCCACGATCAGGCCGGTCATGTAGTCCAGCGCCATGAACACGATCAAGACGAGCATCGCGTCGCTGAAGCCGCCGTAAAGCCAGCTCACCGCGCCGCCGATCGCCCCCGCCGCCGTCACAAAAAAGGTTTTCAGATGTTCCATTGCCGCACCTCCCGTATTTTGTACCAGTCTGTCCCATTTTGTCCCATTCTGTCCGGCCTGTCCGGCGCTCTGATTCGCTTCATGCCGCCCGCCTCATTTCAGGGTCAGCGCCCGAACCTCTTCCGGCGTAAGCCCTGTCTCTTCGTATGCCGCCAGCTTTTCAAGGGCGCGCTCCATCAGCTTGCCATAGCAATAAAAGCACTCCCCGTCACACTCTTCTTCCGTCTTACACGCCTTCAGCCAGATTTTCCCCGCCGGATGCCTGTATGTCAGCCTTTGCCGTTCCGCGCATTTCCCGCACATGAGGCAGCTTTCTCCGCACTCGTCCGCGCTCGCCGGTCTATTTTGCTTCTCCATATAGTTTTTGGGTGTACTGGCGTTAATCATTACATCACGTCCTTTCTCTCGCGTGTCCATTATAAAATGGCGGCAGGTGTCATCGTCACACCCGCCGCCATGGTCGTTATTCCTCTTCTTCCTCTGCCGCGTCGTTCCAGGTGTCGATCAGGCTCTCGCTGAGTCCCAGATCGATCAGCCGTTTCGCCATGGCTTCGGCCTTCTTTTTGTCGCTGCGCGCCAGCTCGATGTACTCGTCTCTGTATGATTTGAGCGCGTTCGCCGCGGAATCCTCCGGATTTTTCGCGCCGCTCGTGCGTACCTTGTAGTCGAGTATGTCCTGCGCCTGCTTCTTCGTGCCCTGCCCGTCCAGCAGATAGGCTTTCAGATCGTCGTTCGTGTACACCCAGCCGTCGATGGTCTTTTCGCTCAGGCCAGCCGTCATCAGGCGCTTTTTGAGCTTCTGTGCGTCGCTCGTCCTGCCGCTGCCAATCAGCTCGAGATACTCGTCCTTGAATTCGGACGCGATGGCGTTTCTGACCGACTGCTCCGGATTGTCCGCGCTGCTGACGGAGATTCTGTAGTCAACCACGTCCTTAATGTCGCCGTCCGTGCCCTTGCGGATGTAGGTCATCATGTCGTCGTTCGTGTACATTTCGCTCGAAAGCTGCTCGTCCAGATCCTTCTCGGCCACCCAGCCGGCAATGTCGTCATCGTCATAGCCCAGCGACTTCGCCTGATCCGCGTACAGCTTCATCTGCTTTTCGTCCTTGACGAGATAGGCCGCCTTATAGTTGTCCCTGACGGTTCTGCCCACAAGGCGCGCGTAGTTGTTTACCGCGCCCACGACCTGCTCCATGGTAAAGCCGTCCGCCGCGATTTCCTTTTCGAGCGCCGCAAGCTGCTTGGCGTTTCCGCCCTGCCGCTTCAGCTCAAAGCACTGCCGAATGTGGTCGTCGCTGATGGCCAGCACGTCGCGCACGCCCGCGTCAATCTCCTTGTCGCTCTTGGGCGTCTTGCCGAACGCGCCGCCCTTCAGCTTCGCGCGCAGACTCGCGGCCTTTTTCGCGTCGCCTGCCGCCAGCGCGCGGTAGAGCATGGTATATGCGTCGCTCGTGTTGCTCTCGCGCTGTATGGAGCGCGTAATGCCGGGGGAGACGATGTTGAGCAGCAGCTCCGTATCGGCAATCAGGCCGCTCGCCGGCAGTCCGGCCATGTCGCCCACCGCCTTGAGGAGCGGACGCACAGCGCCCCATGCGCTCAGGCCGCGCGTGTTGCCGCCCGCCACGTAGTTGTCGAGCTTCTTGATCGCGTTAATCACGTCGCTGATCACAGCCAGATCCATGCGCTCAACGTCCTCGCCCATCATGAGCGCATACACGTCCTTGATGATTGGGATGTTGGCAAGCGGGTTTATGCCGTCCATCATGTCGGAGAACCAGTTGTCTGCGAACATGTCAATGCGCGTGATTTCCTCGCCGTCCTCGTCCTCGTCGTCGGGATCGTAGTACTTGAGCATATCGTGCGCCGCCGTAACAACCGCGTTGAACGCCTGAGCCGCCGCAATGGCCGTCGCCGAGCGCGCCAGCGTCCCAATG
>SFOF01000001.1 GCA_004552515.1 Clostridiales bacterium | reverse complement strand
ACAGATCAGACAAATCTATGATAACAGGCCGGCGCGGCGCGCGACAGGGCATGGGGCAGTTTTTTGTGTTAAGAAATCGTTCAATCAAGCGGCACAAGATAAAGATTCTCGGGAATAAGTGAAAAATCCTTAAAAAAGGGTCTTTTCAATTCGCTCGAAGTATGTTAAAATGTGTATTAGCGCGTGATAGTCGCATCAGCCGCAGTGATGTGGACGGTTATTTATATGAGCGCAAAATTCAACAGGGGGAGATTTTCATGAAAGACTATACCACTGCCAATATTCGCAACATTGCTGTCGTCGGCCATGGCTCCGACGGCAAGACCACTCTGGTTGAAGCGTTGCTGTATGTGACGGGCGCGATCGATCGTCAGGGCCGCGTGGAGGACGGAACCGCCACGACCGACTACGATCAGGAAGAGCTCAAGCGGCATATTTCCATCAGCGCCGCCGTGGCTCCGCTGGAGTTTAATGAAACCAAAATCAATCTGATCGACGTGCCCGGCTATTTTGATTTCGCCGGCGAGATGGTCGGCCCGATGGCCGTGGCCGACGGCGCGCTGATCACGCTGAGCGCCGTGTCCGGTCTGGACGTCGGCGGCGAGAAGGCCTACGCCCTGTGCGAGAAGCACAGCCTGCCCCGCATGTTTGTCGTCAACCAGATGGATCGCGAGAACGCCAATTTTGACAAGGCGCTCGCGTCCCTGACCGAGAAGTACGGCTCCGCCATCGCGCCCATCGAGCTGCCCATTGTGGAGAAGGGCCAGTTCACCGGCGTTGTGTGCGTGCTTGAAAACAAGGCGTACAGCGGCGAGGGCAAAAACCGCAAGGAAATCCCGATCCCCGAGAGCATGAAGGACGCCGTTTCCGCCGCGCACGACGCGCTGATGGAAGCCGCCGCCTCGGCCGACGAGGAACTGATGGAGAAATATTTTGAAAACATGGAGCTGTCCGAGGAGGACACCGTGGCGGGCATCCGCAAGGGCACCCGTCTGGGTCTGGTCGTGCCCGTGCTGTGCGTTTCCGCGCTGACCCGCATCGGCACCGGCAAGCTGCTGGAGGACATCGTCGATCTGATGCCCTGGCCGCTGGATCACGAAAAGGAAGGCAAGAACCCCAAGACCGGCGACGCCGAAACGCGCGCCTGCAATGAAAGCGCGCCCTTCTCCGCGCAGGTCTTTAAGACGCTGGCCGACCCGTTCGTGGGCAAGCTGTCTCTGGTCAAGGTCATGTCCGGCGTGCTGACGAGCGACACCGCGCTGTACAATGCCAATCTGGAAAAGACCGAAAAGGCCGGCTCCATCTACTTTATGCGCGGCAAGAAGCAGCTGCCCGCCCCCAAGGTCGTCGCGGGCGACATCTGCGCGCTGGCCAAGCTGCAGGTCACCTCGACCGGCCACACGCTGTGCGATCAGTCCAAGCCGATCGTGTTCCCGGCGCTCAACTTCCCGGAGCCCTGCATCGGCATGGCCGTTTACGCCAAGAAGGCGGGCGATGAAGACAAGATCTTCTCCGGCCTGAACCGTCTGATGGAAGAGGATCCCACGCTGCGTCTGGTCAAGAACACCGAGACGACCGAAACCGTGCTCGAGGGCCTGGGCGAGATGCACATCGACGTGACCGCGAAGAAGCTGCTGGCCAAGTTCGGCGCGGATTGCACGCTGCAGTTCCCGAAGATCCCCTATCGCGAGTCCATCCGCAAGCCGATCGACGTTCAGGGCAAGCACAAGAAGCAGTCCGGCGGCCACGGCCAGTACGGCGACGTGCGCATCAAGTTCCGTCCCAACGACGATCCGACCGATACCGAGTTCCATTTTGAGGACGCGGTCGTGGGCGGCACCGTCCCGCGCAACTTCATTCCCGCGGTTGAAAAGGGCCTGCGCGACAACATCCAGCACGGCGTGCTGGCGGGCTTCCCGGTTGTCGGCCTGACCGCGCAGCTGTACGACGGCTCCTACCATCCGGTCGACTCCTCTGAAATGGCCTTCAAGACGGCCGCCCGCATCGCGTTCAAGCAGCTGACCGGCGCCAGCCCCGTGCTGCTCGAGCCGATCTATCACGTCGAGATCATGGTGCCCGACGAGTACATGGGCGACATCATCGGCGACATGAACAAGCGCCGCGGCCGCATCATGGGCATGGATCAGGTGGACGGCCTGCAGTGCGTCACCGCCGAGGTGCCGCAGGGCGAAATGTTCAAGTACGCGACCGATCTGCGCTCCATGACGCAGGCGCGCGGCTCCTTCACCATGCGTTTCGAGCGCTATGAGCAGGTGCCCGAGGCCGATGCGAAGAAGATCATCGAGAACACCAAGCGCGAGGACGAGGACGAAGAATAAGGTCGCAGTGCGGCTTCCACACCGCTTCGCGCACGCAACCCGGCGGCAGTGCCGCTTCCACATTTTCCGCGCCGCTTGAGGGCGGCTCGCCGGCTGTGCCGGTTCCACTTGCTGCCGCGCAAGGCAAGAAATGTTAGCAGTATACAGCCCGACCCGTCCGGCCATAAATCAGAGCCGGACGGGTCTTTCCATGTACCCGGGTGACGGTGCGGCGGGCGTGCACTGGTTCGAGGCTTGCGGTTATTGACATGAAGGCTGAGCTTATACAGCTTGACTCAGCCGTGCGTAAACGAGACTGGGGCGGGTCTTTTCGAGTCCGAGTTTACGGCGCGGCGTGCGTCGCGCTGGTTCGAGGTTTGCGGCTATTGGCACGAAGGTTGAGCTTATACAGTTTGACCTGCTCGAGCGTAAACGAAACTCGGGCGGGTCTTTTTATGTCCGAATTTTGGCGCGGCGGTTCGAGGATTGCGGCATTGGCGTGAAGGTTGAGCTTATACGGAATGACCCGTCCGCGCGTAAACGAAACTCGGGCAGGTCATTCCATGTATCTGAGCGACGGTGTGGTGGTTCGAGGATTGCGGTTATGGAAGAAATGGCCGCCCCAATTGCAGACGGCGCGCGGCGTCTGCCTGAAGGAAAGAAACAACAAGCCCCGCCCGGTTTGATGAAAGCCGGGCGGGACGCTGCGTCTTATGAAGGGTCAGGCGGTCTGTTCAGCCGCGCCGTCCAGCTGATGGACGGAAATTTCCAATACGCGGGTGGATTCCACGCGCGTGACGCGCACGGACAGGCGGTTGTCGTAGACGAACGTATCGCCCACGGCGGGGATGCGGCCCATCTGGTCGAGCACCCAGCCGCCGACCGTCGCCGCGTCAAAGTCGCCCTGAATGGCGAACAACTCCTGCATATCCCTCAGGCTGGCCGTGCAGTCGATCAGATAGCTGCCGTCGGGCAGCTTTTTGAACGATTCGACCACCTGATCGTGTTCGTCGTAGATTTCGCCCACCAGCTCCTCGATGATGTCCTCCATCGTGACGATGCCCATCGTGCCGCCGTATTCATCGGAGACGATGGCCATGTGCGATTTGGCCTTTTGCAGCGTGTGCAGCAGATCGGAGATTCGGGAGGTGGGGGTGACGAACAGCGGCGGTTTCATGATCTCGCGCAGAGAGGTGGCAGTCCGATTATTGAAGAAATCCTTCTCATGGATCACGCCCACGATGTTGTCGATGCTGTCCTCATAGACCGGCAGGCGGGAGAACGTGTTCTCGTGGAAAACCTGCTCGGCCTCGTCCATAGTCATTTCAACGTCCAGGGCCACGATGTCCACGCGGTGGGTCAGTATATCCTCGGCGGTCTGATCGTTGAACTCGATGGCGGAACGGATGAGATCGCTCTCATGCTCGTCGATTTCACCCTCCTGCTCGGCCTCGGCCACCAGCGTCAGCAGCTCCTCCTCGGCCATGCCCTCGTCCTTCGGGGCGGGGAAAACGAGCGCGAGCAGCTTGCGCCACTGGGCGAATATCCAGTTGAGCGGGGTAAGCAGCAGCATGATGAAGTTGATGTAGGGCGCAAATGCCAGCACCAGCTGATCGGCGTGATCCTTGGCCAGCGTCTTGGGCGAGATTTCGCCAAAGATCAGCACCAGCACGGTCATCACGACTGTGGAAACCGACACGCCCGCGCCGCCCAGCCAGGCGACGAACACCACCGTGGCCAGCGAAGAGGCCAGTATGTTGACGATGTTGTTGCCGATCAGTATGCTCGAGAGCAGCTTGTCATACTTGTCGGACAGCTCGATCGCCAGCCTGGCGCGCTTGTTGCCGCTGCGGGCGAGCGCCTTGACGCGCGCGTGGTTGAACGACGTGAACGCCGTCTCCGTCGACGAGAAGAACGCCGACATACCGATGAGAAGAATCATAACCAGGATTGTGCCTATACTACCGCCAGATTCCATGAAACAATCACACTCCTTATAGATTGGGCGCGGTCGCGTCGCATGGCCGTCCTCTGGCGTTGGGACGGCGCGGCGCGAGGGCGCTGTGAACTCCCGCGCTTCCCTTGAGCGTGGGAAAATGAAACGATGCCGGGGGAATGTCTTTCCTCTGAAACGATTAAAATCAGACGAGGATGCCCTCCGTGTTTTCGACGGCATCCCTGACCAGCGCCTCGGTGTCCAGCGCCTGCTCGGCTTCGACAAGCGCTTCGATTTTCGGCTTGGTCATGGGATGGCGCGGCGTAAAGACCGTGCAGCAGTCCTCATAGGGCAGGATCGAGGTTTCATAGGTACCGATCTTTGTGGCGATCTGCGTGATCTCCAGCTTGTCAAGGCCGATCAGCGGCCGGAACACCGGCATATTGACCACGGCGTCGGTGCAGGCCAGCGCTTCCATGGTCTGGCTGGCCACTTGGCCGAGGCTTTCGCCGGTGATCAGCGCCTGCGCGCCGTCGCGGCGGGCGATTTCGTCGGCGATGCGCATCATGTAGCGGCGCATGAGCAGCGTGCCCATCGCGTCGGGGCACTTTTCGTGGATCTGCATCTGAATTTCGGTGAACGGCACGATGTATACCTTCATGCCGCCGCCGTAGGAGCCGAGGATTTTCGCCAGATCGAGCACCTTTTCCTTGGCGCGCTCGCTGGTGTAGGGGAAGCTGAAGAAGTGAACCGCGTTGATGTTCACGCCGCGGCGCATCAGCTGGAAGCCGGCCACCGGGCTGTCGATGCCGCCCGAGAGCAGCAGCATGGCCTTGCCGCCCGTGCCCATGGGCATACCGCCCACGGCCATGATCTCGTCGATATAAACGTAGGCATGATCGCGAATTTCAACGCTGACATAATAGTCGGGCTTGTGAACGTCCACGCGCAGATCGGGATTCGCGTCCAGTATCACGCCGCCCAGCTCCGCGTTGAGCTGCTGAGAGTTCATCGGGAAGTGCTTGTCGGAGCGGCGCGCCATGACCTTGAACGTGCCCTTGAGCCCCCTGGTCATTTCCTCGCACTTATGGGCGATGAGTTCATAATCCTTGTCCAGCTCCCAGGCGGGGCTGACCGAATAGAGGCCGAACACGCGCGTCACGCGGTCGATGGCCTGCTGAATATCCTCAAAATCGCTCACATAGATGCGGCCGTCGCTCAGCCAGACGCGGGCGTTCAGCGGCGCGACCGCCTTTTTCACGTTGTCGGTCAGCTTGTGCAGAAAATACGGCCTGTTCTGACCCTTCAGATGAACCTCGCCGAAGCGAACCAGAAGAACCTGTCTCATAATGCGTTTATCTCCTTTTGAATCGGCTGAGCGTTGCGTAGATCGCGCCGAGCTGATCGGCGGCATAGCGGATTTCATCGTCCTGCGTGAGCGGGGACAGGCTGAAGCGCAGCGCCGCCTCCACGCGGTCGGGATCAAGCCCCATCGCCAGCAGCACGGGGCTTAAATGCCGCTTTTTGGACGAGCAGGCCGAGCCGGTCGAGCAATAGACGCGCGCGCCCTCGAGCGCGTGCAGCATGACCTCGCCGCGCACGCCGGGGAAGCTGATATTGATAATGTGCGGCGCGCCCTCTTCAATCGACGGGCCGTTGAGCTGCGCTGCGGGCACGGCCTGCTGAAAGAGCGCCCACAGCAGCTTCTTTTTTTCCATCATATGCTGGAAGCGATCGGGCATGGCCTTCATTTCGCGCGCCGCTTCCCTGAAGCCCGCGATGCCGGGTGTGTTTTCCGTGCCGGAGCGCAGCGCGCCCTCCTGGCCGCCGCCCAGCTGGCGGGGGATGAGCCGCACGCCGGGACGCACATACAGCGCGCCCACGCCCTTGGGGCCGTGGATCTTGTGCGAGCTCATGGTGTAGAGATCGATCAGGCGCGCGTCGAAGGGCACGCGCAGAAAGCCCTGTACGCCATCGACGTGGATCAGCGCGGTCGGCGCCTTTTCACGCACCAGCGCGCTCAGGCGGGGAATGTCGGCGAGCGCGCCCGTCTCGTTGTTGACCTGCATACAACTGACCAGCGCCGGCGCGTCGCTGAGCGCATTTTCAAGCTGCGCCTAGTCAAGCTGACCGCGCCCGTCTACGCCAATCACGGTGACCCTGTGCCCCAGTCCCTCCAGATAATGGAAGGCCTCCAGCACGGAGGGGTGCTCGACGGCGGAGACGATCAGATGCTGCGGCCCCCGCATGGCCGAAACCGCGCCGATGATGGCGAGGTTGTTGGCCTCGGTGCCGCCGGAGGTGAAGAAAATCCCCTTGGGTGAAACACAAAGGGCGCTTGCCAGTTCCTCCCGGCAGGCGCGCATGGCTTTTTCGGAATCGATGGCCGGCGCGTAGAGCGATGAGGGGTTGAAATAGCCCTCGCGCATACACCGGCTCATGGCGTCGATCACGCCGTCGGTGGGGCGGGTGGTCGCGCTGTTGTCGAGGTAGGCTAGCAAGATAAAGACTCCTTAGTCGGTCGGTTTATAAACAGCCGCCCCGCTGAAGCGGCGGGGACGGCGAGAAAAGCGGATGTTGTTCGGAGAGGAAATCAGCCCTGCCACACGCCGAACTTGAGATACGGCTTGGCCATGGCGAGCATTTCGTCGGACAGCTCGAGGATGATGGCGTGCTTGACGTTTTCCTTCTTGGCGTTTTCCTTGACGAAGTAGAAATAGCACAGATTCGCGTCGCGGTTGACGAACCAGTTGTGCTTCTTGACCGAGGAATCGTTCATGAAGCGCTGGAAGCTCTGGTGCGTCACCAGACCGGCCGTCTCGACGTTCTTCATGTTGAGGGAGGTCATCAGGCGGCGGCGGGCGTTGCCGAACACCTTGCCCACGTCCAGCTCGCCGTTGGTAAAGGTGTAGTCGTATTCAATGCGCAGATCATCCTTCTTGAAGAAGAGCAGGATCGCCAATCCGCCGAAGATGACGAACGTCGCCACGGCGGACACGCTGAACTGGAGCGCCATCAGGCTGGACAGGCCGGTCATGCCGACGATGCCGAACAGCACGATGAACACCCAGCACATGAAGTAAGCGATGTTGTTGAACGTTTTGTTATGCTTGGAAGCGACCTCTTCGCGGAAATTATCCATACAAGTACATCCTTTCAAACGCCGAAAAAAGCCGGCAATTTTGGTTTTCAGGGACGGTCATGGCCTGTTGAGCCTCACAATATCCCTATTATAACATAGACGGACGCATCCCGCAAGGGCATTTCATGCAATAAAATATGTCTCTGATATGAAGCGCCGGCATGAGGGGCGGGAGGCGCTCATAGTATAGCAATGCGCGTGATGCGCGGGAGGGTGTGCGTATGGACGAGACGGCGCGGCGCGTGCTGGCGCTGCTCGATGCGGACGCGCCGGAGGATCTGGGCGCGATCCGCGAAATCAGGCTGCGCGCCGGACGGCCGCTTACCGTGACGGACGAGCGGGGCGAGCGGCTGCTGGGCGCGCCCCGGACGGACGCGGAGATCGAAGCGGCGGCCGATGCGCTGACGCGCCATTCGCTCTATGCCCGCGAGGAAGAGCTGGAGGGCGGCTATCTGGCGCTGGAGGGCGGCTGCCGGGCGGGCGTGTGCGGGCGCTGGACGGACGGACGCGTGCGCGGCATTACGTCGATCTGCATCCGGCTGGCGCGTGCCGTGACGGGCTGTGCGGACGGCTGTATGTCCTATCTGTACGCACAGGGGCGGCCGGTGAGCGCATTGACGCTTTCGCCGCCCGGGCTGGGAAAGACGACGCTTCTGCGCGATATGGCGCGTCAGCTTTCGAACGGGACGCGCTGGGGCGCGGGCGTCAACGTGGCCGTGGCCGACGAGCGGCGCGAGCTGGGCGGATCGGGTACGCTCGATCTGGGGGCGCGCACCGACATTTTGGAGGGCTGCGGCAAAGCGGAAGCGCTGTCCATGCTCGTGCGCACGATGCGGCCGGACGTGATCGTGACCGACGAGCTGGGGCGCGAGGGCGACGCGCTGGCCGTGCGGGAGGCGATTCGCTGCGGCGCGGCGGTGATTGCCTCGGCGCACGCGGACAGTCTTGGCGCGGCGTTCGGGCGGCGCGTCCTCAAAGCGCTGCTGGAGGAGCGCCTGTTCGAGCGGATCATTCTGCTCGCGGGCGGCGTGGGGCGCATTCAGGCGATCTATGACGGCGGCGGAGAGCCGCTTTTTGAGGCGAAGGAGATATAAGCGATGCGGAGGAATGAGAAATGACGGGCGTGAGGGTACTTGCGGCGCTGATCATGACGGCGGCGTGCGGCGGCGTGGGCTATTCGGCGGCGCGGACGCAGACGCGGCGGCGGCGCGCGCTGGCCGAGCTGGGACAGGCGGTCGATCGGCTGGAAATCAATATGCTTGAGCAGCGCCTGCCCCTGGCCGAGGCGTTAAGGCGCGCGGGACATCCGCTGTTCGAGCGCGCGGCGAAGGGGCTGGACGAGCTGCCGCCGGAGGAAAGTCTGCGGCGCGCGGCGGAGGAGCTGTCGGCGCGCATGGGGCCGCTGGACGCGCTCACGCGGGACGACATGACGGCCATCCATCATCTGGCGGGCGAACTGGGCCGGTACGACGCGCACAGGCAGCGGCTGCTTCTGCACGAGACGCGCGGCGAGCTGCGCGCCCTTGAGGAACAGGCCGCCCGTCAGGCTGCGGAGAAGAACCGGCTGTATGTGTCGCTGGGGGCGCTGGGCGGGCTGATGCTGAGCGCCGCGCTGATTTAGGAAGGCGTGCGGCTGAGCGCCCGCGGCGAAATGGAGCGCCGGTTTGATTTGTTAAAGCGGCGCCTTCGCGGCTCGAACCAGAGCAGGGGCTTGGGGGCGGCGTTCTTTATTGAGAAGGGCGGCGGTCGATTTGGAAAGCGCTTTCCGATGGAGACGGTGCGTTTTTACGCTTTGAGGCGGGCCGGCGAATGTGGTCGCTTCTTTCAAAACGGATTTTTGCGGGGAGGTGGGCGGCGTGTCGGTGGATCTGGTGTTCCGCATCGCGGCGATCGGGCTGATCGTCTCGCTTCTGGCGCAGGTGCTGAACAAGGCGGGGCGCGAGGAAATCGCCACGCTGATGACGCTCTCCGGCGTGGTGATCGTGCTTTTGATGGTGGCCGATCTGATCGGCAGCTTTTTCAGCAGTATGCGCTCGATTTTCCTGATTTACTGATTGAATTTCGGGCGGCCTGTTTTCAGGGGAGGTGAACGCCATGGAGGCGGTGCGCGCGGCGCTGATCTGCGCGTCGGCGGCGCTGATCTGCTCGCTGATCCCCCGGCCGGAAATGCGGCTGGGCGTGGTGATCGCCGCGGGCCTGTGCGTGATGGCGTTCTGCCTTCAGCCGCTGCGGGAGGGCGCGGCGATGCTGCGGACGCTGGGCGCGCAGAGCGGCGCGGACACGGGCGGCGTGATGATCCGCGCCGTGGGCGTGGCGATCGTGGCCGAGTTCGGCGCGCAGCTGTGCCGGGACGCGGGCGAGGGCGCGCTGGCCGGACGGGTCGAGATGGCCGGGCGCGTGACCATGCTGACGCTGGCGCTGCCGCTGCTGACCGATCTGGTGACGCGCCTGAGCGCCATGATGCCGTGACTGCAAAAGACGCGGCAATCGTTTTGGGACGCCTTCAAAACGGGCGCTTGCCGGCGGCCTTTGCCTTGGGGCTGCCCGTCGTTCTGGAGGGATTTTCGGCTGGCGTCAAGGTCGATGAATGACGCGGCGACAGGCGTATTCGGGGGCTTCAATACCATGCCGGCGAATATGGCGGGCAGATTTGAGAACTGCGCTTTTGAAAAGCCATGCGCGGTATCGGGCGTTTTTAATGTGCGGCGCGTGCGGAAGGGTTAAGCGTTGAAAGTTATGCGCAGAGCGGGCGGCGCTGTTGCTTGAAGGGTCGAAATGGAGCGCTGACGAGGGCAAAATCGACGTGCCGCGCCTGAAAGCTGCGCGCGAGGGGACTTTTCGTTATGCGGCGCTATAGGCGGCGCGTGCGAATTAAGGCGTTTAATGGGTCTGCCAAAATGAGCGCGGTATGGCCAAGGGCGTATTTGGGCGCGAAGGTGAGTATGGCGTGCAGGCATGAAAAACGCGCGTAAGGCAGGGGACGTATGGAAGCATGGGCTTGCGGCGCTGCTGCTGGCGCTTTTCATGCTGACAGTGGGCGCGTCGGCAGAGAATTCGCTGGAAGAGAGCGTGGCTGTGCTGCCGGTCGCGGGGCTGCAAATGAGCGCCGGTGAAATCGATGGGCTAAGATGATGAATATGGCGGGCGAATTGAGCATCGCACCCCTGAAAAGCTGTGCGTTATCGGGCTTATTGTGCGGGCGCGGGAGGGTCGAGGTGTTTGAGGGAGTGTGCAGGCATGAGAAACGCGCGTAAGGCGGGGAGCGCATGGAAGCATGGGCTTGCGGCGCTGCTGCTGGCGCTTTTCATGCTGACGGCGGGCGCGTCGGCGGAGGATTCGCTGGAAGAGGGCGTGGCCGCGCTGCCGCTCGAGGGGCTGCAAAGGAGCGCCGACGAGAGCGAGAGCGAAATCGACGTGCGGTCGCTGATCCTGTCGCTGGTCTCGGGCGAAACGCTGAACGGGAATACTGCGCTTATCGAAAATCTGAAGGCGCGCGTGAAAGCGGCCCTGAACGCCGCGCTGCCTTCACTCTTATCGCTGACCGCGCCGGCGATTCTGTGGGCGCTGAGCCGTCAGCTGGCCGGGAGCACGCTGGCCTCCTCGGCGGACATGGTGTGCTATCTGGCGGAGGCTGGCGCGCTGGCGGCACTGTTTTCGCGGCGCATGGACTCGGCGCGGCTGGTGACCGGCCGGCTGATTCGCCTGATCGAGCGCTTTCATCCGCTGGCGGCGTTCGTGCTGGCCTCGGCGGGCAGGGCGTCCTCGGCGGCGCTGATGCGGCCCGCGGGCGCGCTGGCCGTGTCGCTGACCGGCGGCGCGCTCATGCAGACGGCCTTTGCGCTGAGCGCGTGTATGGCGGCGCTCAGCGTCATCGGCAATCTGAGCGAGCGGCTGACGACCGAGGGGCTGTTCAGGCTGTGCAAGCGCGCGGCCTGCTGGCTGCTGGGCTGCGCGAGCACGCTGTTTCTGGGGCTGATGAAGGCCGATGCGCTGCTGGAGAGCGGGCGGGACGCGCTGGCCTTCCGCGCGGCGGAATACGCCGTGGACAAGCTGCTGCCGGTGATCGGCAAGGACGTATCCGACACGCTGGGCACGATTGCCTCGGGCACGGCGGTGATTCGCTCGGCGGTGGGCGTGACCGGCACGGCGGTGATGCTGGCGCTGTGTCTCGAGCCGGCGCTGGCGCTGATCTGCGATATGCTGGTCTGTCGTCTGGCGGCGGCGCTGTCCGAGCCGGTGGCGGCGGGGCCGCTGACGCGCTGCCTGAAGGGCTTTGCGGACGCGCTGATGATCCTGTTGCTCGTTCAGGTGTCCGCGGCGGCGCTGTTCCTGATATTGGCCGGCGTGGCGCTCAGGGGAGTGTGAGAGGATATGGCGGAGGCGATCGCGCGTCTGGCGGCGCTGGGCGCGCTGCTGGCGCTGTCCGATCTCATCGTGGCCGAGGGGCCGCAGAAGCGCGGCGTGCGCTTTATCGGCGGTCTGCTGACCGCGGGCGCGATGCTGGAATTGTGCCTGCGCATCGCGAACATGGCGGCGCTCCTGTAGAAGCGCGCAAGGGAACGGCGTGAAAGCCGAGGATATGGCGGGGCGAAAAGGATGCTGCGCCGGATCTGGGGGATTTTTTGAAACGCACTCTGAGGCGCGGAGCGTTTGTCCGAACGATGAAAATTCGCGCTTGCGGCTGGGGAGGCTTCAATATGCTGGAAAAGCTCAAGGGCGTAAGGCATCTGGAACTGCTCCTGGCGCTATTGGCGCTCGCGGCCTGCGTGCTGCTGAGCGGTCGCTTTTCCTCGGGCGAGGCGCCGCTTGAAAGGCGCATGGCCGAGACGCTCTCCCGCGTCGAGGGAGCGGGGCGCGTGAGCGTGGTGCTGCGCTGCGGCGAGGACGGCACGGCGCAGGGCGCGGTGATCGTGGCCGAGGGCGCGGATGATCTGCGCGTGATGCTCTCGCTTCAGCGGGCGGCGCAGTCGCTGCTGGGCGTGGAGACGGCGCGCATCGAGGTGCTGCCGATGGAGGGAGGACAATCATGACGGACGGCAAAGGGGACGTGTATATGGCGCGCGGCGTGCTGGCTCTTTCAGCGGCGGTGCTGGCGGTCTGGCTGGCGCTGGGGCGCGGCGGCGTGGAGGTGCGGACGGTGCGCGTCGAGCCTGTGCAGGCGATGAGCGACTTTTATACCGACCGGGGGACGCTGCGCGAAGATGAGCTTGACCGTCTGCGCGAAATCATGGCCGACGAAAGCGCGCCGGAGGAGATCCGGCTTGCGGCGGGGCGGCGCGAGCTGGAGCTGATGGATCGCTCGGAAAAGGAAGCGGCGATCGAGGCGGTGCTCACGGCGCGGGGGTATGCGCCGGCGGTCGTCACGGTGCAGCCGGATTCGGTGAACGTGCTGATCAGAGCCGAGTCCATTACGCAGCGGGACGCGGCGGTGATCCTCGATTTGGTGATGCGCGAGACGGGCGTTACCGGCGGAAATGTGAAAATCATCCCGATTAATTGATAATTAATGACAAGGGGTTTGCGCTCCGGCCGCTTTTCTGATATAATGGATGATATTACAAGGAGGTGCGATTCATATGAACGAGAATCTGCCGACCAACGTCCAGCTGGACGCAAACGGAAACGGTTCCGTCGTCTTTGCGACGGATGTCATTGCCACCATCGCCGGTCTGGCGGCGACTGAGGTCGAGGGTGTGGCCAGTATGGCCGGAACCGCCGGCAGCAGCAGCCTGGCCGATATTTTTACCCGCAAAAATCAAAGCTCCAAGTCGCTCACCAGGGGCGTGCGCGTCGATCTGGGCGAGAACAACGCCGTCACGATCCATCTGACGATCGTCGTGGACTATGGCTCCCCCATCCCCGAGGTGGCGGGCAACATTCAGGAGAACGTCAAGAAGGCCATCGAGACGATGAGCGGCCTGACGGTCAGCAGCGTGGACGTACACGTTCAGGGCGTGAGCTTTGAGCGCGAGCAGCGCTCCGTTGCCGAAATCGAGCAGAAGCAGCGCCTGATGCTTCAGAAGGAGCAGGAAGAGGCCAAGGCGGAGGAAGCCAGGGCCGAAGCCCCCAAGACCGAAGAACCCAAGGCCGAAGCGCCCAAGGCCGAGCCGGAGGCCCCGAAGGCTGAAGAAAGCGCCCCCGCGGAGGAAGAGGACGACGAGGGTGAATACGAGCTGGATCTGGGCGACGAGCCGGAGGACGAGGAAGCCGGCGCGGACAAGCCTGAGAGCATGGGCGACGCGGCGCAGGCCGGCGCTGAAGCGGCCGACGAGGCGGTGAAGTGATATGACGCCGAAAAAGGGCGATCGCGCCGCGACGCTGGCGCTGTCCATCGTAACGCTCATGCTGCTGCTGTTCGCGGGGATGTGCACGTTGGTGCCGTCCTTCGCGAGCTTTGCGGGCGAGAGATACGCGCTGCTTCTGCACGGGAATATCGTGCTGCGCATCCTGCTGACGCTGATCGTGCTGGCGCTGATGGTGACCGTGTGCGTGCGGCTGTGGGTGAAGCTGTTCATGAAGCCGGAGCGCAGCCTTGAAACGCTGGCCCTCAGGAGCGGGGACGGCGGTGAGGTGCGCGTGTCGCTGACGGCGCTCGAGAGCATGGCGCGCCGCGCGCTGGGCGAGATCGACGGCGTGCGCGAGATGGCCGTCATGATCGACGGCAATGAGGACACGCTGAACGTGAAGATCGACCTCAAGGTGACCACCGGCGCGCACATTCCCGATGTGACGCGCAGTATGCAGCAGACCGTCCGCGATGCGCTGGGCGGCTTTACCGGCGCGGCCATCGGCGAGGTGACGGTGATGGTTTCCGACATCGTGCCGGAGACGGACGCCGGAAAGCCGGGCAAAAACTGACGAAAATGCGCTTCAGCCGGCGTGGTTTTGCGACCGCGTCGGCGTTATGTTGTTCTTTGAAAAACGGGACGGGCGAGCCGCGAGACGGTGTGAGCGCCCGGGGAGGAGAAACGCGATGGACAGAACAGGAGCCCGCGCGGCGGCCATGAAGCTGATTTACGAATGGGAAATGGGCGGCGACGGCGGCGAGGAAACGCGGCAGGATCTGCTCGAGATCAAGCCGGACGAAAAGGAACGCGACTACATGGAGCAGCTCTTTGCGGGCGTTCGGGAGCACGCGGCGGACATCGACGCCGAGGTGTCGAAATACGCTGTGGGCTGGAAGATCGAGCGCATCAGCCGCGTCGATCTTGCCATCATGCGCGTGGCGATCTATGAGATCAAATATGCCTCTCAGCCGGCGGGCGTGGCGGTCAACGAGGCGCTGGAGCTGGCGCGGGCCTATTCGACCCCCGAGGCCGTGCCGTTCGTCAACGGCGTGCTGGGCAGCTTTGTCAGGAGCCGGGCATGAGGGCCGTGCTGGGCATAGACACCAGCTGCTATACGACCTCTGCGGCGCTGGCCGCGGACGGGCGCATACTGGGTCAGAAGCGGCGGCTTTTGACCGTCGAGCAGGGCGAACGCGGGCTGATGCAGTCCGAGGGCGTGTTTCAGCACGTGAATCGCCTGCCCGCGCTGATTGAAGCGCTGATGGCCGAGGCGGGGGACGTTCAGATCGAGGCGGTATGCGCGAGCACGCGGCCGCGGCCTGTGGACGGCTCCTATATGCCGGTGTTCACCGTGGGGACGGGCTATGCCCGCGCTCTGGCGGCGGCGCTTCATGCGCCCTTTCTCGAGACGAGCCATCAGGAGGGTCATATTCGCGCGGCGCTGGTCGATACCGGACTGAAGCCGGAGGGACGCTTCCTGGCGCTGCACCTCTCCGGCGGCACGACCGAGGTTGTGACCGTCGATGCGGGTGCGATCGCGCTGGCGGGCGGCTCGAACGATCTTCATGCCGGTCAGTTCATCGACCGCGTGGGCGTGCGGCTGGGGCTGCCGTTTCCGGCGGGGCCGGCGCTCGAGACAATGGCGCGGCGCGGAAATGCCGAGGCGCGGCTGCCCATCTGGGTGCGCGGCGGCGTATGCAGCTTCTCCGGCAGCGAATCGGCGGCGCAGCGGATGATCGACGCGGGCGCACTGAGCGCGGACGACATGGCGGCCGAGGTGTTTTCCTGCGTGGCGCGCACCGTGGCGAAGATGATCGTGAACGCGGCGCATGAGCGGGAAATTCATCCTGTGCTGCTGGCCGGCGGCGTGGCTTCCTCGACGCTTTTGCGCGAGCTGGTTGAAAAACGCGTCAAAAAGCAGGACGCGCGCGTGCGCCTTTACTGGGGGCGGCCCGAGCTGTCGGGCGACAACGCCTGCGGCCCGGCGCTGATCGGTTGGGAAAGAATACATTCATAAAGACATTGCAATATTGATCGTCACTGATATACGACGACTCCGAGGGAGGAAGCAACCATGGCACAGTTGATCGACGGAAAGGCCATCGCCGCGCTGATTCGCGCCGAACAGGCGACGCGGGCGGCTCATCTGAAGGAGAACGGAATTGAGCCGGCGCTGGCGGTGATACTGGTGGGCGAAGATCCCGCCTCCAAGGTGTATGTGCGCAACAAGGCGCGCGCCTGCAAGGAATGTGGTATTCGCTCCGAGGTCATCCGCATGAGCGCGGAGACCACGCAGGCCGAGCTGATGGCCGAGATCGAGCGCGTCAACAGCGATCCCGCGCTGCACGGATTGCTCATTCAGCTGCCCCTGCCCGCGCATCTGGACGAGGCGGCGGCGCTGGCGGCGGTCGACTGGCGCAAGGATGTGGACGGCTTCCACAAGATGAACGCCGGCGCGCTGCTCGAGGGCGAGGAGGGCGTTCGTCCCTGTACGTCGGCGGGCTGCATGGAGCTGCTGCGCCGCAGCCATGTGCCGCTGACCGGCGCGAAGGCCGTGGTCGTGGGGCGCAGCAACATCGTGGGCAAGCCCATGGCGCTGATGCTGCTCGAGGCTAACTGCACCGTGACGATCTGCCATTCCCGCACGAGGAATCTCGCCGATATCGTGAAAAACGCCGACATCGTGGTCGCCGCGGTCGGCAGGGCAAATTTCATCACCGGCGATATGATCAAGCCGGGCGCGGCTGTGATCGACGTGGGCATCAACCGGCGCGAGGACGGCACGCTGTGCGGCGACGTGGATTTCGACGCGGCGCAGGAAAAGGCCGGCTGGATCACACCCGTGCCCGGCGGCGTCGGCCCGATGACCATCGCCATGCTGATGAAAAACACGCTGGACGCGGCTGAAAAGCATGGACGCTGACTGGACGCTGAGCGTCTCTCAGCTCAATGAATACGTCCGGCGGCTGCTGGCCGGCGACCCCATGCTGCGCTCGCTGCGCGTTCAGGGCGAGATTTCCGGCTTTAAGCGCTACACCAGCGGACATCTCTACTTCACGCTCAAGGACGAGGAAGCGTGCGTGTCGTGCGTGATGTTCCGCTCTGCGGCGGAGACGCTCGATTTCAGGCCGCAGGACGGACAGCGCGTAACGATCAGGGGCAGCGCGTCGCTCTATCCCCAGCGCGGACAGTTTCAGCTCTATGTGGAGACGATGCAGCGCGAGGGCGTGGGCGAATTGTATATGCGCTTTGAGGCGCTCAAGCGCAGGCTGACCGCTGAGGGGCTGTTCGATCAGGCCATTAAAAAGGAAATTCCCGCCTATCCGCGCGTGATCGGCGTGGCGACGTCGCGCACCGGTGCGGTGCTGCGCGACATCGTGCGCGTGGCCCGGCGGCGCGATCCCAACATATCGATTCTGCTCGCGCCGACCTCGGTGCAGGGCGCGGGCGCGGCGGACGAGATTGTTCACGCGCTTGAACAGCTCAACCGGCAGGGCGAGGCCGATGTGATCCTCTGCGGGCGCGGCGGCGGCTCGATCGAGGATCTCTGGCCGTTTAACGAGGAGATCGTCGCGCGGGCGATACGCGCCTCGAAAATTCCGGTGATCTCCTGCGTGGGGCATGAAACTGACTTTACAATCGCCGATTTTGCCGCCGATCTGCGCGCGCCTACGCCCTCGGCGGCGGCTGAACTGGCCGTACCGGAGGCGGCGGCGCTCCGGGCGGCGATCGACGGTCTGCTGGAGAGCGGCGCCGCGGCGATTGAGCGCAGACTGACGCTCGAACGGGCGCATCTGGCGCGCCTCAATGCCTCGGCGGCGCTGAATATGCCCTCAAGGCTGCTGATCGAGCGGCGGGAGACGGCGCTCGAACGGCTGACCGGCCGCATGACGCGCGCGGCGCAGGCGATGCCGCAGACGAAGCAGGCGCGGCTGGATGGACTCATGCGGGCGCTGAACGCGGTCAATCCGAACGCCGTGCTGGAACGCGGCTATGCCGTCGTTCGTCAAAACGGACAGGCGGTGACCGACGCCTCGGCGCTGGATGTGGGCGATCTGATCGACGTGACGCTGAAGGGCGGCACGCTTGGCGCGCGCGTGACAAGACACACCGATGAGACGCGCGGCGACTGACGCTGAAAGGGAAAACAAGCAATGGCAAAGGCATTTTCGTTTGAAGAGGGCATGGCCGAGCTGGAAGCGCTGGTGGCCGCGCTCGAAAAGGGAGAAATGACGCTGGACGAATCGTTCAAGGCCTATGAAAAGGGCGTGAAACTGGCTTCAAAGCTGAAGGACACGCTCGATCAGGGTGAAAAGCGCATACAGATGCTGACCGAAAGCCTGAATAAGACCGACATAACCGACGAGGTGACGACGCAATGACTCTGAAGGACTACGCGGCGCTGATCGACGCGAGGCTCGCCGAGCTGCTGCCCGAGGCGGAAAAGAAGATTCCCGATACCGACGAGATTCCGTGGCTGCTGGAGAACGCCATGCGCTACAGTGTCATGGCCGGCGGAAAGCGCCTGCGCCCGGCGATGCTGCTGGCCTGCGCCGATATGCTGGGCGTGGATCGCGCGGAAGCGCTGCTCGACGCGTGCGCGCTCGAGATGATCCACACCTATTCGCTCATCCACGACGATCTGCCCGGCATGGACAACGACACGCTGCGCCGCGGCCGGCCGACCAATCACGTCGTGTTCGGCGAGGGACAGGCGATATTGGCGGGCGACGGCCTTTTGAGCTACGCCATGGAGCTGATGCTCCAGAACGCCATGGCCTATCCCGAGCACAGCGCGCGCCACATCCTCGCGATGAACGACATTATGGCGGGCGCGGGCGTGGGCGGCATGGTGGGCGGCCAGTGTATGGATCTCTACTGCGAGCGCGAGCATATCTCGGACGAGCGGCTGCTGTCCTATATTCACGTCAACAAGACCTCCCGTATGCTGACCTCGCCCCTGCGCGCGGCGGCTGCGCTGGCGGGTTTTGCGCCGGACAGCCCGGAGACGACGGCGCTCACCGTGTACGGCGTGAAGTTCGGCCTGCTCTTCCAGGCGGTGGACGACATACTGGACGTCGTGGGCGACGAAAAGACGCTGGGCAAGAGCATCGGCAAGGACGCGGAGGAAGGCAAGCTGACCTATGTGACGCTCTACGGCCTTGAGGGCGCGCGCAAAAGAGCCGACGCGCTGGCCGCCGAGGCGAAGGACAGCCTTGCGATATTCGGCGACAGGGCGGCGTTCTTTGTCAAACTTCTGGACGACATGACCCATCGGGTCGCGTGAGGCGGATATATGGAACCCATGGAAGGCAATTCGCTGATGCAGCTGCTGAACAACAGAATCTTCTGGGTGTGCGTCATGGCCTGGTTTGTGGCGCAGGCGGCCAAGGTGGTTCTGACGCTGGCGGTCGAGCGCCGGCTGGATTTCAGGCGCTTTTTCGGACTGGGCGGTATGCCCAGCTCCCATTCGGCCGTGGTGACGGCGCTGGCTGTGGGCGTGGGCATACGCAGCGGCTTTAACAGCACGCTCTTCGCCATCGCCTGCGTGCTGGCCGTCATTACGATGACCGACGCGGCGGGCGTGCGCCGGGCGGCCGGCAAGCAGGCGGCGATGATCAACAAAATTGTTCAGGACATGATCCAGAACGGCGGCGATCTGCCCAACGAGACGCTCAAGGAGCTGCTGGGCCATACGCCGCTTCAGGTGCTGGTGGGCGCGCTCCTGGGCGCGGTCATCGCGGTGCTGATGCTGGGGCTGTAATCGGCCCGAAAACGACCGAGCTTTCGAGAGGAAAAGTATGCTTCAAGCCGCAGGACGGCCCTTGCGCGCTGCCCTGCGGCCTTGGTGCGTCTTTGCCCCTCGGAGCGCGGCATGGAACGAAGGAGTTCATGAATGATCGAAAGGATCAATTCGCCGCAGGATCTGAGGCCGCTCAGCATTGAGCAGATGGAGCAGCTGGCGGGCGAAATCCGCGCGCTGCTGGTTGAAACGGTGCTGGAGCAGGGCGGACATCTCGCGTCCAATCTGGGCGTGGTCGAGCTGACGCTGGCGCTGGAGTATGTGTTCGGCGATCCCGAGGATCGCATCGTGTTCGACGTGGGGCATCAGGCCTACGTTCATAAAATCCTGACGGGGCGACGCGAGCAGTTCGCTCATCTGCGCGAGCGCGGCGGGCTGTCCGGCTTTCCGCGCATCAGCGAGAGCGAATACGACGCCTTTCCCGCCGGACACGCGTCAACCTCCATCTCGGCGGCGCTGGGCATGGCGCGCGCCCGCGATCTGATGGGCGACAGGCACGCCGTGGTGGCCGTCACCGGCGACGGCGCGATGACCGGCGGCATGTGCTATGAGGCGCTCAACGACGCGGGCCATACGAAAACGCCGCTCATCATCGTGCTCAACGACAACGAAATGTCGATTGCGCACAACGTGGGCGCGCTGTCCACGCATCTGACGCGTCTGCGCCAGAGCAAAGCGTATACGGCGCTGCGCCGCTCGGTCAAGCGCGGACTGGGGCGCATTCCGAAAATCGGCCGGCCCATGGAGAAGGGCATCAGCAAGCTGCTCGCCTCGGTGCGCCGCCTGCTGGTGGACGATCACTTTTTCAGCGCGCTGGGCGTGCGCTATCTGGGGCCGATCGACGGACATGATTTAAGCCAGCTTATCGACGTGTTCCGCCGGGCGAAAAAGAGCGAGGAGCCGGTGCTGCTGCATGTCGTGACGCAGAAGGGGCGCGGCTATGCCGAGGCCGAAAGGCGGCCCGATCTCTATCACGGCGTGCCGCCCAAGAAGCGCGAGGAAGCGCCGTGCTCGGCCTCGGTGGGCAACGGCAGCATCGCCGTCAGCGAGCTGATCGCGCTGGCCGAGAAGGACATCCGCGTCGTGGCGCTGACGGCGGCCATGCCCGCGGGCACGGGATTGCAGGCGTTTGCCGATCGCTTTCCGGACCGCTTTTTCGACGTGGGCATCGCCGAAGAGCATATGCTGACCATGGCGGCCGGCATGGCGGCGGCGGGGCTGCGGCCGTATGTCGGCATCTATTCGACGTTTCTCCAGCGCGCCTATGACCAGATGATCTGCGACGTGGCGCTCGAGGGTCTTCCCGTGACGGTGCTGATCGATCGCGGCGGCCTGGTGGGGCCGGACGGCGCGACGCATCAGGGCGTGTTCGATCTCTCTTTCCTCCGGCAGATTCCCGGCCTGGTCGTGGCGTCCCCGCGCGACGTGCGCCAGCTGCGCGAGATGATTCGCCTGAGCGCGACGCTCGACGGGCCGATCGCCATACGCTATGCCCGCGAGGGCGACGATATGGGGCCGCATCTGCGCGATCACGCCCCCATGCGCGTGGGCACATGGGAGGAAATGATTGCGGGTGCGGACGCGGCGTTTCTGGCCGTGGGGCGCATGGTCAATGTGGCGATGCGCGCGGCCATGGCGCTGATGGAAAAGGGCGTTTCCTGCGGCGTGATCGACGCGCGCTTTATAAAGCCGCTGGACGAAAATATGCTGCGCGCCGCGGCTCAAAAGCACGGCCTGCTCGTGACCCTCGAGGACAACATTGTAGCCGGCGGCTTCGGCTCGGCGGTCAACGAGCGCCTGCACGCCTGGGGGCTTAAAACCGACGTGCTCAATCTGGGCGTGCCCGATCGCTTCATCGAGCAGGGCTCCGTTTCGCAGCAGATGGCCGACTGCGGTTTGGACGTTGAGAGCGTCGCCGCGGCGGTCATGGAGCGGCTGAATCGATGAAAACGCATACTCTGTTAAAATATGACAAAATGATTAAGAAATGTGAAATGGACTTTGATCCAATGTTATACTGTGGTATACTTATACGGTAACGTATGCCGGTTATGCGCAGGCCTGAGGGACGGAAGGGAGAAGCGGGCGTGGAGATTCGCGAGGTTGGATTCTGGTGCAGCAATGTCAATGACAGGACGAGCGAAGCGGCCGTGTCGCTGCTGGGGCATTTCAGGAGCCGGGGCGTCAATGTGAGCGTCGAGGGGCGTCTGAGCAGCGTGCGCGGGTTCGAGCAATGCAAGTGCGGCTTTGACAGCTGCGATCTGCTGATCACCTTCGGCGGCGACGGAACGCTGCTTTCCGGCCTGCAATACGCGCTGCGCGGCGACGTGCCCGTGCTGGGCATCAACATGGGGCATGTGGGCTTTCTGACCGAGCTGGAGCCGGACGATATGGAAAAGTGCGTCGATCGGCTCATTTCCGGCCAGTATACGCTGGAGGAAAGGATGCTCCTTGAGGCGGACGTCGGCGGGCAGCCCATGGCGCTCAACGACGCGACGGTGACGCGCGCGCCCTCGCTTCGGCGCATCCTGACGCTCGAGGTGTATATCAACGGGCTGCTGGCCGAGTCATTTTCGGGCGACGGGCTGATCATTTCGACCCCCACCGGTTCCACGGCCTATTCCTTTGCGGCGGGCGGGCCTGTGGTGCAGCCGGACATGGAGCTGCTGCTGCTCACGCCCATCTGTCCGCACACGCTGAACACCCGCCCGATGGTCGCGCCGGCGGACGCGCTGATTGAGGTTGTGCCCGGGCGCGGCAACGAGGCCGTGCTGACGATGGACGGCAAGTCCGTTCACTATCTGGGCGGCGGCGAGCGGATTGTGCTCAAGCGCTCCGAGCGCCGGGCGCGCTTCATTCACCTGAACGATCAGGGCTTTTACGACCGGCTCCGCTCCAAGCTGATGGACTGGGGCCATTGATCCTTTGCAATACAAGATTTAACATAACGGAGGATGAACGCTATGAAGGCGATGCGCCATGCCATGATATTACAGCTGATCGACGGTATGGAAATCGATACGCAGGAAATGCTGGCCGACCAGCTGCTCGCGCGCGGCGTGAGCGTGACCCAGGCGACCATTTCGCGCGACATCAAGGAGCTGCGTCTGGTCAAGGTGCTGACCGACCACGGCACCTACAAGTATTCCACGGCCGACCGCGTGGAGAAGAACGTGTCCGATCGCATGATCCGGCTCTTTTCGGAGTCGGTCGTCTCGCTGACCGAGGCGGAGAATCTGATCGTCATCAAGACGCTGCCGGCCAGCGCGGGCATTGCCTGCGAGGCCATCGACGGGCTGAACTGGAACGAAATCGCCGGCACGCTGGCCGGTGAGAACAGCATATTCGTGGCCATCAAGAGCAAGGAGCAGGTGCCTGCCGTGATGAACCGCTTCCGCGCGATGATGAAGTGAGGACGATTCCATGCTGCTGGAGCTGAACATACGAAATATTGCGCTGATCGAGCGGCTGCGCATCGATTTTCAGAAGGGGCTGAACGTGCTCACCGGCGAAACCGGCGCGGGCAAGTCGATCGTCATTGATTCGGTCAATCTGGCGCTGGGCGGGCGCGCCGATCGCGATCTCATCCGCACCGGCGCGGACAGGGCGAGCGTGCAGGCCGTGTTCGACATACGCGGCAATGAGCGCGCGCTCTCGTTGCTGGACGAATGGGGCCTGGAGGCGGAGGACGGCTATCTGGCCGTCGGGCGCGAGCTGTCCTCGTCCGGGCGGAATCTGTGCCGCATCGGCGGCGAGGTGGCGACGCTCTCGCAGCTTCGGCAGCTCACGACGCTCCTTGTCGAGCTGCATGGCCAGCACGAGCATCAGGAGCTGATGAGCCCCTCGCGGCACATGGCGATATTGGACGCGTTCGGCGATGAGACGCACCGCGAAAAAATGCGCGCCGTGCAGACGCTTTACGAGCGCTATATGGACGCAAAACGCGAGCTGGACGAGCTGACGAGCGAAATGCGCGATCAGGCGCTGACCATAGACATCCTTTCCCGCCAGCTGGAGGAGATCCGCGCGCTGAAAATCAAAGAGGGCGAGGACGAGAAGCTCGAGCGGCAGTTCCGGCTGATGGAAAACGCCGAGAAGATCGCCAGCGGCGTGGGCAAGGCGTATCATCTGGTGTACGCCGGCAGCGACCGCGCCCCCAGCGTGCAGGAGGCGCTCAGGCGGGCGGCGGCGGCCATGTCGGGCATCGCGGACATCGACGATCGCTTCGCCGAGATGAGCCGCCGGCTGGACGAGATGTTCTATGCGGCGCAGGACGCGGGCTATGAGCTTCAGGACATGATGGAAAACCTTGAGTTCGACGAGGCGGCGTTTGACAAAATCGGCGCGCGTCTGGATGCGCTCAAGAAGATCAAGGACAAATTCGGGCCGGCGCTTTCGGACGTCATCGCCTTTCGGGACAGCGCGCAGAAGCGTCTGGACGCGCTTCAGCAGGGCGACGAGCGCCTGAGCGAGCTGCGCGCGCGTCTGGACGCGGCCGATCGCGAGATGATGGAGGCCTGCGTGACGCTGACGGCCTCGCGGCGTGTGCTGGCCGAGGCGTTTGAGAAGAACGTCATGGCGCAGCTGGCCGAGCTGGGCATGGGCAAGGTGCGCTTTCTGGTGCGCTTCCTGATCCCCGAGCAGGACAAGCGGCGCTTGAGTCCGCAGGGCGCGGATCAGGTGGAGTTTCTGATTTCGCCCAACCCCGGCGAGCCGCTCAAGCCGCTGAGCACGACGGCCTCCGGCGGCGAATTGTCGCGCGTGATGCTGGCGATCAAGGCGGTCATGGCCGAGCGCGAGCAGGTGGGCACGATGATCTTCGACGAGGTGGACACCGGCGTGAGCGGCCACATGGCGCAGGTCGTGGGCGAGAAGATGTGCATGATCGCGCGCAGCCGTCAGGTGATCGCGGTGAGCCATCTGCCGCAGATCGCCGCGCTGGGCGACGCGCATTTCCTCGTCGAAAAGACGGTGAAGGACGGCCGAACCGGCAGCAGCGTGCGCGCTCTGGACGAGGAGGGCCGCGTGGCCGAGCTGGCGCGTCTGGTGGGCGGCGCGGGCGATCCCGAGAGCAGCCTGCACCACGCGCAGAATATGCTCTCCGCCGCGTCGGTGCGGCGCGAGGAGCTTCGCCAGAGGGCATAGCGTTATATAATGAGGATCCGCGCGGCGAAAGGGGCTGCGCGGGTTCTTTCAGCGTTGCGGAATATGCGGCGCCTGCCGGGCGTGTCAGGGATGGGACGCGGACGGGAAAAGCGTGTAAAATCGGCGCAGTTTTGCGGGCGAGGCATTGCGGGCGGGGCGCGGATGTCGTATAATAATAGGAAAGCAACGAATAGCGTGAGGGGGCGTTTTTATGCGTCTGGAAATCGGCGATTTGGTGCAGATGCGCAAGCCGCATCCGTGCGGGAGCGACAAATGGGTCGTGACGCGCACGGGTGCGGACGTAAAGATTCGCTGCGAGGGCTGCGGCCGCGTGGTGATGCTCGATCGCGTCGAATTTGAAAAAAGAGTCAGGAAAGTTCTGACCGTACATGAGGAAAACTGACGAAAAGCGAGGCAGCGCCATGGAAACCGCCAACAAACCGAAGAAGAAGGAGAAGCGCATGGGCCGCGAAATTCTCTCATGGGCAGGAACGCTGGCCGCGGCGCTTGTGATCGCGCTGGTCATCCGCTCGTTTGTGTTTACGCTCATCGCCGTGAAGGGCAAATCGATGCAGGAGACGCTGCAAAACGGCGACCGGCTGTATGTGTCGATCCTGACGGCGCGCATATCGGGCTATGAGCGCGGCGACGTGGTGATCTGCCGCTATCCCGGCCGCAGCGATTACTGCGTCAAGCGCGTGATCGGTCTGCCGGGCGATGTGATCGCGGCGCGCAACGGCGTTATCTATCTGAACGGCGAGCCGCTCAAGGAGGATTACGTCTCGCCGCTCCATGCCGCGCATTACGATTATCCCGAAACGGCGCTGGGCGAGGACGAGTATTTCCTCTTGGGCGACAACCGCTTCATCTCGCACGACAGCCACTCCGCCGACGTCGGCCCGGTCACCGACATCGTGGGCAAGGCCCGAGCCATCATCTGGCCGCCCGCCCACATCTCCGCCCTCTAGCCGCAGTGCGGCTTCCTCTCCGCTTCGCGCGTGCAACCCGACTCTTCAGCGCTTGGGGGCGCTTCGAGTCTGGACGTTGGTGCGTGCAGGTAGGTCGGCTATACAGCCCGACTTGCCCGGCCATAAATTGGAGCCGATCAAGTCTCTCCGTGTACTCGGGCGACGGCGTGATGTAGGTATGGCGTTTGCGGCGAAAGCGCGCATTGCGGGGCTGCATGGCGAGGAAATCATGGTTTTTTCCATGTACCCGAGCAGCGGCGCGGCGTATATGGAAGAACAGTTCAGCCTGAGAGCAGGCGCTATTACAAAGCATATCCGGCCGAGCCGGAAGGAGGGATTATCCATGGACGATGAAAAAGTGACGATGCAGGATGGCGAGCAGCCGAAAAACGAGCCTGCCGAGGAAACCGCGAAGGCCGACGAAGCGCAGGCCAGCGAAGCCGCGCCGCACAGGCCGATACTGGAGATGCACGAATCCCCGAAGGAAGAAAAGAAGGGCAAGAACTGGAAAAAGGAGCTGCGCGACTGGATCGTCTCCTTCGCCGTGGCGCTGATCGCGGTTTTGATCATCCGCACGTTCCTGTTTACGATCATCCGCGTGGACGGCCCCTCGATGAGCGACACGCTGCTCGACAACGACCGGCTGTTTGTCACCGTGCTGGATATGCGCGTGAAGGGGCCGGATCGCTTCGACGTGGTGATCCTGCACTATCCCAACCGCGGCTATGAGAAGTTCGTCAAGCGCGTCGTCGGCCTGCCCGGCGATACGGTCGAGGTGAAAAACGGCGTGCTGAGTGTCAACGGCGTCGAGTATGACGAGCCGTATCTGACCGACAGCCGCACCGCGCGCTTTGACCGCAGCAGCTTCACCGTGACGCTGGGCGAGGACGAGTATTTCGTCATGGGTGACAACCGCGACAATTCCAACGACAGCCGCTCCGTCGGCGTGATCCACAGGAATCAGTTCGTGGGCAAGGTGCGCGCGATCATCTGGCCGGTCGATCACTGGGGCCTTGTCGAGGGCGCGGAGGAATACAATCAGTGAGCAGCATACAGATTTTCGCCCTGAAGCGCGACTTTAACGTGCAGAAGGCCGAGCGCTTTTTCAAGGAGCGCCGCGTGGCTTATCAGTTTGTCGATCTCTCCCGCCGCGGGATGAGCCTGCGCGAGCTGGAGAGCGTGTGCCGCGCCGTCGGCCTTGAAAACATGGTGCGCCTGTCCGACAAGGACTGGGAATCGCACTATGTGGCGCAGCTCAGGGATACGAAGGAGGCGCTCGAGAAGCTCTCCCAGCAGCCCAGGCTGCTCAATCTGCCCATCGTCCGCAGCGGCGCGCAGGCCACGGTCGGCTATGCGCCCGAGACGTGGATGAAATGGCTTGGCTGAAACCGGATATATGGAAAGACCTGCCTGAGCGATAGACGGCTCGGGCAGGTTTTCTCATAGGGATTACTTGACCTCGGCAAAGTGCATGAAGCGGCTGTCATAATCGCCGAAGAGCGACACGCGCAGACCGACCTTCATCAGCGCCTCGCCGGTGTATGTGTTGCCCGCCTCGTCGCGGTAGAGCGCGTCGGGGATCAGGCCGCGCAGGCGGAGGGCGGGAACGCGCGTCCACTCGCGGACGGGATGGCCGAACACGAACACGGACACGCTGCGCCGGTCGCGCCGGAGATACTCAAACACCGTGTAGGTGTGCTTTTCTCCCGAAACGAGCGTGTAGACATAGGCGTTTTGCAGATCGGCGCGCACAGTTTTGAAATAGGCGAGTGCCTCGCGCAGGCGGTCGAGCGTCTCGGGCGCGGCGGTGAGCAGATTGATGCCCACGCTCATCGAGCCGGTCATGCCCAGATGGATGCGGTAGTCGAGCGGAACGAGCGCCTCGTTGGAGATGTTGCCCGCGCCGCCCGCCGTCTTGGGCAGAAACAGGCGCGAGAAGCCCTCGTGCAGCAGCGGCACGTCGCGCGGACGGGAGTTGTCGCTGCGGTTGATGCGGTCGGCATAGCGCGCCATGCCGAAATCGGTGCGTCCGCCGCCGCTGGCGCAGTTTTCAAACAGCACGTTCGGGTGCTTTTCGTTGAGGTGCGCCCAGATGGTGTAGACGTTCTGCATATAGCGGATGGTCAGGCTGCGCTGGTCGGCCCGGCTTGCTTCGGGCCAGCCGCGCTCGGTGAGATAGCGGTTCATATCCCACTTGACGTAATCGAGCTGATAATCGTCGATGAGCCGGTCGAGCCAGTCGATCGCCCAGTCGCGCACGTCGTCCCGCGCCATGTTGAGCGTCAGCTGATGGCGCATGAGCGTGTTCTCGCGGTGCTCGCTGCGGATGATCCAGTCGGGATGCGCGCGGAAGAGATCGCTGTCGGGATTGCACATCTCCGGCTCGACCCACAGCCCGAACAGCAGCCCCTTTTTGTGGCAGGCGTCGGCGATGGGACGCAGGCCGTTGGGCAGACGCTCGGGGTCGGGCCGCCAGTCGCCCAGTCCCTTTTTGTCGTCCGTGCGACCGGGCATCCAGCCGTCGTCGATGACGAACAGCTCCGCGCCGATGTCCGCGGCCTTGTCGATCAGCGAGAGCATATTGTCCTCGCGCACGTCGAACTCATAGGGATACCAGGAATTGTAGATGATGGGCAGCACGTTGTGAACCTTGCTCTGCGGGCACAGCTCGTCGAACTGCCAGTCGTACAGGATCTCGGTCATGCGGTTGAAGCCCGCGCCGCTGTAGCCCGCGGCCAGTTTGGGCGAGGAAAGTGTCTCGCCGTCCCTGAGCGTCCATTCTGCGTCGTAATCGTTCCAGCCGGCGCACAGCTGCACGTCGCCAAAGGCGTTTTTCTCGACGATCATCCTGTTCTCGCCGCTCCACTCGAGCGCGGCGAAGAACACGTCGCCCTGCGTGTCGGTGGCTTCGCCGTCCGGATCGAGCGTGACGAAGGGCGTGTGCTGGTGCGCCGAGCAGGTGCCGCGGTGGCTCTCGAGCACGACCTGCTCCTGATGGAGCATATGCCGCTGCGGCTGATATTCCGCGCCCCAGTTGCCGGCATAGTGCGTCAGGCGGTAATTATCGTGCGAGGGCAGCTGCACGTTGCCGCAGCGGAAAAGCGGCAGCTCGACGGGCGCGCCGGTATGGTTGGTTATCTCAATCCAGCGCTCGATGAGATCGAGCTTCCCCACGGTGCGATAGCACAGGACGGCGGTGAAATCATAGTATTTGTCCTTTATGACGACGCGCAATGTATCGCCGTCTATGCTGTGGCTCTCATAGGCGGGCCTCATGCCGCGCACGCCGTCCGCAAAGATGGGCAGTATGGACGCTTCGCCGTAATCAACGCCGTCGTTGGTGGAGCATTCGCAGCGCAGCGGTTCTGCGCCCGCGCCATGCGCGTTGACTTTGATCGATCTGATTTCAGCGTCCAGCGCGGCAGGATCGTGGAGCGGCGCGCCCCAGTACAGCGCGATCGGCACGCCCGCGGCGATGCAGAAGGCGTAGCTCATGCGCGGCGTGTCGATCTTAAACAGCCGCCTCGATGCGTCATAGCTTATGGACATGGCAAAATCCTCCTCTTGTATGCAGCTTTCGGTTTGTCCTCAGTTTAGCATGGGCGTAAGAGCGCGTCAAGGCGAAAAAACGCGTTCAAAAGCGCGCGTTATTTTACACTCTTGCATATTGCTGCAAAAGCCGATATAATGAAAAAAGAGATCAGGAAAGGGACGGAGGGATATTATGGGAAAGCTGGACGGCGCGGTGCGCAGGCTGGACGCGCTGACCGTGGGCAAAATGGGCGAGCGGCTGCGCTATGAGATCCGCTATGCGCGCAGGGTTTCCGAGACGCTGGGCGGGCGGCACGACGCGCTGATTCTGCGCGCGATTGAGGCGGCGCGCTATGCGGCGGAGAGAGCCGGCGCGCTGACCGACGCGGCGGCCGTCGAAATCGAGAATATGCTCATGCCCATGCAGGCCGACTGCAAGAAGTACACGCTGATCGTCTGCGGTCACGCGCACATCGACATGAACTGGATGTGGCGCTACGACGAGACGGTGCAGATCACGCTGGACACGTTCCGCACGGTGCTGACGCTGATGCGCGAGTTCCCCGAGTTTACGTTCTCGCAGTCGCAGGCGTCGGTCTATCGCATCGTGCAGGAATTCGATCCTGATATGCTGGAGGAGATCAAATCGCGCATCCATGAGGGGCGCTGGGAGGTCACGGCCAGCTCGTGGGTCGAGCCGGATCACAACATGGGCAGTGCGGAATCCATGGCGCGGCACCATCTCTATACGCGCGCGTTTTTTGAAGAGATGGGCGTGCAGCCGGCCGAGATTGACTTTGATCCCGATACGTTCGGCCATCACCGCAATATGCCCGAGTTTTTGCAGCGCGCCGGTATCAAATACTTCTATCACTGCCGCGGGCTGGACGGACAGACGCTCTATCGCTGGCGCGCGCCGTCCGGGGCGGAGGTGCTGGCCTATCGCGAGCCGTTCTGGTATAACGCGGCGGTGGACGGCGATTTCGCGCAGTATGCGCCCGCGTTCTGCGAGCGGTTCGGCGTGAAGAGCGCGCTGCGCGTCTACGGCGTGGGCGATCACGGCGGCGGCCCCACCCGCCGCGACATCATGCGCCTGATCGATATGCAGGCCTGGCCGATCTACGCCGACGTGCGCTTCGGCTCGTTCAAGGCGTTCTTTGACAGCGCCGCGCAGGCGACGAAGCAGATTCCCGTCGTCGATCATGAGCTGAACCCGCTCTTCACCGGCTGCTATACCACGCAGACCCGCATCAAGAAGGGCAATCGCTATGGCGAGCGCCTGCTGGGCGAGGCCGAAGCGCTGAACGCCTTTGCCGCGCAGACCGTTCACGTCCCCTATAACGCGAAAAAGTTCGCCGAGGGTTGGCGCAGCGTGCTGTTCAATCAGTTCCACGACATACTGCCCGGCTCCGGCGTGCCCGACACGCGCGAATACGCCATGGGGCTGTATCAGCAGAGCTATGCCGTGGCCAACAGCGCCCGGCGCGCCGCCATGCTGGCCCTTTCAAAGCAGATCGACACCTCGAGCGTGGCCGCGCGTCCCTTCGACGGGGACGTGAGCACGGGCGCGGGCGTGGGCTTCGGCGTGGAGGAGGGCGTGATTCCCGCGCCGGTTGAGTTCGGGCAGGGCAGAACGCGCATCTTCCACCTCTTCAACGCCTGCCCGTTCGATCGCGACGAGGCGGTCGAGCTGATTGTGTGGGATCTGAAGGCCGAGGAAAAGCGGCTGACCGCCCGCACGCCGGAGGGCGAGAGCGTGCCGATCCAGGTGCTCGAATCCGGCCATAACGCCTACTGGGGGCACGATTATACCCGCGTGATGGTGAAGCTCAACGTCCCCGCGATGGGCTACGCCACCTGCGTGATTGAGCCGGACGAGGACGCGCCGGAGCCGATCGACTTTGTGTCGTTCGAGCACACCGAGCCGCTCGAAAACTGGTGCATTGAAAACGAGTCGCTCGAGGTGGTCTGCTCGCCCGACGCGGACGGCGTGATTCACGTCACCGAAAAGGACAGCGGCGAGCTGCACATCATCGAGGGCTTCGCGCACATCATCGAGGACGCGTCGCGCGGCATGACCGCCTGGGTCACGGGCGAGACGATTGACTGGACGCAGATCGGCGATATTCGCGTGAAGCGCATTGCGAAGGGCGCGCTCTATAACGCGCTCGAGGTCAGCGCAGATTTCGGCGAGCGCTCGCATATCAGCTATACCGTCTCTCTGCGCGCGGGCGCAAAGCGCGTGGACATCGCGGCGAAGGTGCGCTGGCTGGAAACCGGCGATCAGCAGAAGCAGACCGTGCCGCAGCTGTGCTTCGACGTGATGGCCGACGAAAACGGCACGCAGGAATACGTCTATGACATCCCCGGCGGCGTGCTGAAGAGAGACGCCGATCCGCGCGAGTGGCCGGGCATCCGCTTCATTGCCGACGGGCGCATGATGCTCATGAGCGATTGCAAGTACGGCTATCACGGCGATCCGGCCGATATGGGCGTGACGCTCATTCGCGGCGCGTACAATCCCGACGAGTATCCCGAGCTGGGCAATCACGCCTTCACGCTGAGCGTGGGCTTTGCCGAGTCGGAAAGGGCGGAGGATCTCACCCGCATGGCGGCGGCGTTCGCCAGCCCGGTGACCTCGATCACGAACACGGCCCATTCGGGCAGTCTGCCCGTGGTTCACAGCTTCATGCGCCTTGAGCGCGGCAGCGTGGAAATCACGAGCGTCAAGCACGCCGAGGATGGGCGCGGCCTGATCATCCGCGGCGTGGAGCTGGCGGGCGACGGCAAAAACGTGTGCATCGCGCTGCCGGGCGTGAAATCGGCGCGCTTGACCGACACGCACGAGCGCGAGGACGGCGCGGCGCTGGCCGTTGAAAACGGTGCGATCACATTCGACGCGCGGCCCTGCGGACTGTTCGCCATCCGCGCGGAAATGGCGTAAGCGGCCTAAACAGACAAAAAACGCCGGTTGGAGCGGTTTTCGCTGCTTCAACCGGCGTTTATATTTGTGAAGCGCGCCTTCAGCAGAACTCGATAGAAGAATCGCCGGCCGGATCGGCGAAAACGCCCTTCGATCCGGCTGGCTGGCGCTTATTTGGCGTAGGAGGCCTTCGGCTTCTGAAAGCCCTTGTAGGCGGGGCCTTCGATGAAGGTCTGGCCGCCGCGGCAGTCCTTGAGGTAGGTCAGCGAACGCATCTGGGCGCTCCATTCGCCGTCGTCATAGTGGACGGGATCGTGATAGCCCTCGATGGTGATGAAGCCGCGATAGCCATTCTGCATGAGGATGGTGCACACGTCGTTCCAGTTGGTGTCGCCGAAGCCGGGCGTGCGATCCCAGAACCACGGCTCCCTGCCGCGGACGCCATGCTCGCGGATGACGTCCCAGGCGATCGTGCCGTCCTTGCCGTGGATGTGATACACGCGCCTCGCCCAGCGGCGCAGCTGCGCGATGGGGTCGATCAGCTGGCGCATCTGGTGGCTCGGCTCCCATTCAAGGCCGAGGGCTTCGCTGGGCACCGCGTCGAACATCATCTCCCACGCGTCGGGGCCGTAGGCGATGTTGTAATTGTCACGGCTCGTCCAGCTCGAGCCGGAGCAGTTTTCCATGGCGATTTTGAGGCCCTTGTCCTCAGCGCGGGCGCACAGCTCGGAAAAGACCTTCTTGAACGTGGGCATACTCTCCGCGACGGTGTGGTCGGGCAGCGCGCCGGCAAAGACGGAGATTGTATTGCAACCAAAGAGATGCGCGCAATCCATGAGGTGAATGAGGTCGCGGCGGTCGTCCTCGCTGGCGAGCGGATTGGCATAGCAGCCCAGCGCGGAGAGGGGCGTGCCGCAGAGCGCGTCGTTCAGCCTTTTCGCGTATTCGGCGATGTCGTATGTGCGGAAGCAATAGCGGTCGAGGGAAACTTCATAGCCCTCGAAGCCGAACGGCTCCAGCGCGGGCAGCATATCGGGGTCGAGCGCGTGCGCGCCCATGAGAACGGTGCCGATTTTGATTTCGAACATGATGTGATGTTCCTCTCCTTGTCAGATGTTGTTTTTCCAGATGCTTTCCATCGCCCAGAGACGGCCGTCGAGCCGCGCGTCATCGCCATACAGCTCGAGCGTTTTCTGCGCGTCGCCGCAGCCATAGCTGGCCGAGATTTCGCCGTTGATGAAGAACTCCGTCGAGCGGCGGTCGGTGATTATGCGGATGCTCAGCGGCCCGTCGCCCGCGGGCGAATAGCTCTTGCCGCCGCTAAAGCGCAGCAGGCGTTCATGCGGCAGATAGTCGAAGCCCTGTCCGCAGACGGCTGCGCGCAGCGGAGACGAAGCCGAGACGATGAACTCCGCGTCGCCCGGAACATCCAGCCGTATGCGCGCGGCGGCCGGCCTTGAAACGCGTCCCTGCGCCGGTTCGCCTTTGAGAGACAGGCTGATCGCTTCGCCCGCGCCGCAGCGCAGCGATTTGAGCGCGTCGATGGGTGCGCGGAAGAGCCGGTAGCCGTCCGCGCAGCGGTGGAGCGTAAAACGGCACGTGACCGTCATGCCCTGCGCGAAGGGCACGCCGTGATTGAAGGACGGATCATAGCTCCATGCGGCGGCCGGATCGCGCAGCCAGGCGATGTGATAGCGGCCTGTTTCGTTGGGATGCGAATTCCAGGTCTGTCCGGCATAGGCTGCGGTTCCGTAATCGAGATAACGGCTCTCGCCGATCTGCGCAAAGCGGTAGTTTTCAAAGCGGCCGATGCGCGCCATGCTGTTCGCGCCGTAGAGCACCCACAGCCGTTCGCCCGTTTCGGTCACCGGCAGCGGGAAGAGATCGGGGCATTCGTAGAGATCCATCGTGCGCGATTCAAAGCGCCAGTCGCGGGCGTTCTTTGAAGAGTAAAAGCTCACGCAGTTGCGCCCGTCATACGTTTCGTAAACGGCGATGCACAGCGTGCCGTCGTCGAGCCGCAGAATTTTCGGGTCGCGCCAGCTTTCGCCCTTCGGCACGGGGATGATCGGGCCTTCAACCAGCGGCTTGAAGGTCACGCCGCCGTCCGTGCTGTATTCGATCATCTGGCCGCGCGTGCCGACGCTGCTTGAACGCCCCTTTTTCATATTTGAGCCGAGCGCCGTGTAGACGGCCAGTATCGTGTCCTTTCCCAGTCCGCACAGATTGTCCTCATCGACGATGGCGCTGCCCGAGGCGATGTGGGTCAGGCTGTCGTGCGGAAGGATCGCGTCGGGATATTCCGTAAAGTGAACGCCGTCCGGACTGACGGCCAGCCCCCAGCAGATGTTCACGCCGCCGTGATTGGGGCCGAAGGGATTGTGCTGGAAGCACATATGGAACGCGCCGCCCGCATAGACCAGCCCGTTGGGGTCGTTCAGCCAGCCGCGCTTGGGCGAAAAGTGAATCTGCTGGCGCTCGGGTTCGCGATACAGATTCGGATAGAGATCGGGCCGCGTCTCGCAGGAGCCGCCTGTCAGCACGCCTTCGAAGAGATCGTCGGGCGCGCCCTCGTCCGCGCAGGAGAGCGTGACGGTGCGCCCTTCGCAGCCGTGAAGCGTCATCGGGCAGTAAAAATCGGGCTTAGCGGCCGTCACGGCGATATAAAACTCGCCGATCTGCGCGTTCTCATCGCTCACGCGGACATACCAGAAATCGTCGCTGTCGACAATGGGAATATGCAGCGTCGGGTCATTCAGGGCGAAGCGCTTTGCAATCATGCCGAATCTCCTTACGGCTTTTCAATGATGTTTCCCTTGCTCCTGAGCGCGTCCTGGAGCAGCGCGACGTTCAACTCGGGCAGCCTGAGCCCGCGGCGCACGGCCATGGCGGCGGCCAGACCAGTGATCTCGCCGGTCAGCGCGGCGGTGGGGATGACGCGCGTGATGTCCCACATGTCGTTCGTGACGCTGATGCAGCGCCCCGCCGCAGCCAGATTGTCGTTCTCCACGCCCATCATGGTGCGCCAGGGCAGCGCGAACACCGGCCCGCATTTGCGCCAGTCGCCGGTCAGGCCGACGCTGTCCTCAAAGTCGGTGAACGCCTCGCTCTCGTCCAGCGTGTAGGCCGCGCTCAGGCGGCGGGTCATGCGCATCCCGTCGTAGGTGGGGATGAGGAAGGGGTAGGCGGTTTCATCGCCCGCGGCGCGCAGCTTCATTACGTCGGCCATGATCATGCGGCGGCCGTCTATAGCGTGCTGCGTCACGTCCTCAAAGCGGTCGCCCGCGTAAAAGCGGTGTCCCTCGGGGATTTTGCCGTGGATCGGATCGGAGCAGCCGCGCAGCCGCAGTCCCTCGCCGCCGTTGGCAAAATACCAGCCCGTGCAGACATTGCCCGCCCAGGAGACGGTCTTTTCGCCCGCGGCATGGCAGACGTCCGCATCGCCGGTCGCGTCGATGACCATGCGCGCGGCCACGCCCAGCCGGCCGGACTTGTTCTCGATGATCACGCCGTCGATATGGCCGTTTTCGCGGTGAACACCGCAGAACCGGCTGTCATAGATCAGGTGAACGCCGCAGCCGGTCAGCATTTCCTCCATGGCGATGATGAAGGGCGCGGCCTCGAACTTTGTGCGGTAGCGGCTGGATTTGCGCGCCTCCGGGTCGCCGCTCTTGTCGGCCCAGCACTCGGGCAGATCGCCCGCGGCGTATTTGATGGACGCCTTGAGCAGCTCCTCGCTGATGCCGGCGATGACCTGCCGTCCCTTGCCGTCGCACAGCGGCAGATAGTAGACGATCAAGCCGAGCGTCGCCAGGCCGCCCAGCGCATATTCCTTCTCAATCAGACAGGTGCGCGCACCGTCACGGGCCGCCGACAGCGCCGCCGCCACGCCGGCCACGCCGCCGCCCACGACGCACACGTCGTATTCGTCAACGATGGGGATGATGTTGTTCTCTGTCCAGATGGTGCTCATTGTTCAATCCTCCTCGAGTCAGCGCGCGCCGTATGCGCCGATGCGGATCCAGCGGCCGGTTGACTGCTCGTCCTTCTCTTCGCAGACGCGGATGGTCAGCGTGTGATCGCCGCAGGGCAGGTCGTCCCGGAGCAACGCGAATGCCGCGCGGGCAAAGGCGAGCGCGTAGTGATCGAACGTGTTGTAGCGCTTCCATTCGCCGCCGTCGATCCGCCATTCGAACATGCCGGAATCGCTGGCGATCATGTAGTAAAGCGCGATGGACGTGCCATGAAAGGGGATTGTCAGCTCGGCGCCCGGCCTGTTCGCGCCGATGCTTCCCGGCCAGCGCCGCGCCAGCGTCAGCAGCAGCTTTTTCCAGTCGTGCTCGACGGCGGTGTCCGGCTGCGCGGTTTCGGTGCAGAGCGGCTGTGCGTCGTAGAGATGCGCGCTCTCCGGCACGTTGTCCACCATCGGGATGGGCAGGGGATAGGTAATAGGCGCGTCGATCACGTCGCCGCTCAGAAGATCGGCCAGCGCGTCGATTGCGGCGCGGGCGCAGAAGGCGTAGCCCTCGGCGTTGGGATGCACCGTGTCGCCGGTGTATTTGAGCCAGTCGCCGCCCGCGCGCGCGACCGCCTCGGCCAGCGGCGTTCCAATATCGACCGACGGCCAACTATAATAGGAAGCAATGCCCTCGTCCACATCACGGGAGACGTAGGGCTTGCCCTCGCCGAGTCTGTCCCGGATGGTCTTTGTGATCGTGTAGACGAACATAATCTCGCCCTGCGGATTGGCGCGCATGATCTTGCGCACGCAGGCCTCGATATTGCGCTGCGTGTCCTCGGCCTTCGCGCCGGAATCGTTGACGGCGAATTCGATGAACGTCAGATCCGGCCTGTGGGCGATCACATCGCGGTCGCAGCGGTAAGCGCCCAGCTCCGAGCCGGTGCCGCCGATGGCCGCCTGAATCTCGGTGACTTCCGCGTTCGGGAACGTTTCCCGCAGCCATGTGGTCGTGCGGCCGCGCCAGCCGTTTTCCGCGCCGCCCTCGGTGATCGAGCCGCCGAAGTAGGCCACGCGCAGCGCCTTTTTGCGCTTGAGGCAATACAGCGTGTTGGAAAGCTTCATATTATATCAGTCCTCCTGATCGCAGAATACGCGCCTGATCGCGTCCAGATAGCCGTAGCCGTGCAGGTCGTCCGGCTCGAGATAGCTGCTCTCCGTCCACTCGTTCCAGCTGTTGATTGTAATCAGCGGCGGCTGAGTGGGATGCGCGTCGGCGTAATCGCGCGCCTGAACGAGTGCCCTTTCGATATTCTCCGCCGTGCAGTCGCGCAGTATGCCCGGCCGGAATGTGTCGAAGCGCGGGTTGTTGTCCCAGCCGACGCTGACGTGCGGGAAATAGGGGACGGACAGCGTTTTGTCCAGCTTTTCATACTCGGCCTTCACGTCGGGCAGCACGTCGCCATAGTCGCGGTCGATGTTCGTGAAATGGACGAACTGATAGTGAGAGCAGCTGTCGAAGCCCAGCGAATCGAACGCTGATGCCGGCACGTCCTTCTCGCCGTCCACGCCGGAGACGTTCGTGGCGCGCTCGCTCCACATGGTGAACTGCATATGCACGCCGGGCAGCCCCGCGCGCACGCACTCCTCGCGCAGCCATTGAATCGCCGCGCGCGTCTCGGAAAGGCCGCCCAGCCCGCGCACGAGGTTGGGTACGTCATAGATCATGAACACGGGCTTGCCGTCGATGGTGTAGTAATTGGAAAGCGTGAAGTAATCATGCACGACGTGCTTCATGGCGCGCTCGAACTCACTGCGCGGCTGGCTGCCCTCCCAGATGACCGTGTTCACGCTGGAGGAAATGCGCTTGTCCCACAGCGTGTTGGCGTTGTGGTTCGCCCACATGAGATAGAACTTCATGTCATTGCGGTTTTCTGCCTTGAGGAAGCCGTCGTTTAGGCAGTTCTCGAGGAAGGGCCGGCGGTCGTACCAGTACCAGTCGTAGATGAACACGTTCACGCCGTGGCGCACGGCCTCGTTGATCTGCATTTCCATCACGGCGGGGTCGGCCTCGTTGACATAGCCCCACAGCGGGCGGCGCGGCCAGTCGTGGCCGGGGAATTTTGCCTGCGCCGAGCGGACGGACTGCCATTCGCCCATGCCCTCGGGCCAGAACATACGCGTGCGCGGCTCGTCGCCCGTGTAGGCGGGCCAGATGTAGGCGGCGACGTCATAATGCTTTTTCATAAAAATATCTCCTTTGAACGGCAAATGAAATCCTGAGTAGAAACGTTCGACGGCGGCCTGAAAAATCCTGCCGTATATATAATAGGAAGCGTCAAAAAACAGCGAAGAAGCGGACGGGGAAGAATTGTCATATGTTTTAACAGAAAAGAAATAAATTTACGAAAAAATTGCTTGAGAATGGGACGGGGATACGATATAATATATGAGTCTGTGAGTACAGATGTCTGTGTGTGTTGCCGGATCGGGTTTCACGCTCGAATCACACAGGGAGGGATGAACCGGAAGGTTGCGGGATGCATCCCGGTAATTTCCGGGGACCAGTCCGCCAATCGGACGACGGGGCTCATGCGCCGTCGTAAAAAAAGAAAAGGACACGCCCGGCAGCGTGTGCATGAGTTCAAGAAGGAGGAACCCCAATGGCCAACCAGAAAATCAGGATCAAGCTCAAGGCCTACGAGCACACCGTGATCGACCAGTCCGCTGCTCGTATCGTGGAGGCTGCGAAGCGCACGAAGGCCCGCGTCAGCGGTCCGATCCCGCTCCCCACTGAGAAGGAGATCGTGACCATCCTGCGCTCCCCGCACAAGCACAAGGATAGCCGCGAGCAGTTCGAGCTCAGAACGCACAAGCGTCTGATTGACATCCTGAACCCCACGCCCCAGACGATGGACGCGCTGACCAAGCTGGATCTGCCGGCCGGCGTCGAAATCGAGATCAAGCTGTAATGCTTTTGGAGGTGCAACAATGAACAAGGCAATACTCGGCAAAAAGATTGGCATGACTCAGATCTTCCTTGCGGACGGTCGTCTCGTGCCGGTCACGGTCGTTGAAGCCGGTCCCTGCGTCGTGACGCAGATCAAGACCAAGGCTACCGACGGCTATGAGGCAGTTCAGGTCGGTTTCGGTGAGCTCGCCGAAGAGCGTGCGAAGAAACTGAAGAACAAGCCCGAGCTAGGCCACTTTGCGAAGGCTGGCGTGAGCGCCACGCGCTATCTGCGCGAGCTTCGCCTGGACGACATCACGCCCTATCAGGTGGGCCAGTCCATCAAGTGCGACGTCTTTGCGGAAGGCGACAAGATTGATGTTTCGGGCATCAGCAAGGGCCACGGCTACACCGGCCCCATCCAGAGATGGAACATGCATACCGGCCCCATGGGTCACGGTTCCAAGTACCATCGCGGCGTTGGTTCCCTGAGCGCCAACTCCGATCCCTCCCGCGTCTTCAAGAACAAGCGCATGGCTGGCCAGTATGGTTCCGAAAAGGTCACCATCCAGAATCTTGAAGTGGTTCGCGTCGACGCTGAGCGCAATCTGCTCCTGATCAAGGGCGCCGTGCCCGGAGCCAAGGGCTGCCTGCTCTTCGTCCGTAATTCGGTTAAGGCTTAAGGAAGGAGGACGAGAAAATGCCTAAGGTAGCAGTACTCAATATGCAGGGCGCCCAGGTTGGCGAGCTCGAGCTCTCCGACGCGATTTTCGGCGCCGAAATTAATGAATCCGCGATCCATACGCAAGATCTATCGCCAGAAGGGCACCGGCAACGCGCGTCATCATGGCCGCAGAGCGCCTCAGTTCACGCACGGCGGCGTGGTGTTCGCCCCCAAGCCCCGTGATTATCGCATCAAGGTTCTGCGCAAGGTTCGCCGTCTGGCGATGCTCGGCGCGCTGAGCAGCAAGGTTGCCGAGAACGACATGATCGTTCTGGACAAGCTGGAGCTGGCCGAGGCCAAGACCCGCGTCGTCGTCAAGATGCTCAAGGATCTGGGCGCCACGCGCAAGGCTCTGATCGTTCTGCCCGAGCGCGACGAAAGCGTCGTCCGCGCCGCGGCCAACATCCCCGGCGTCAAGACGGCCTACGTCAACACGCTCAACGTTCTGGATATTCTGAATTACGATAAGTTCATCGTGACTCAGGAGGCCGTAAAGCTGGTAGAGGAGGTTTACGACTGATGAAATCGCCCTATGACATCATCATTCGTCCGGTTCTGTCCGAAAAGAGCTACGACGGCATGGCTGATAAGAAATATGCTTTCGAAGTGGCAATCGGCGCCAACAAGACTGAGATCAAAAAGGCCGTCGAAACCATCTTCGGCGTTAAGGTTGAAACCGTTAACACCCTGCGCACTGAAGGCAAGATGAAGCGTCAGGGTCGCACTCAGGGCCGTCGCCCGGAGCGCAAAAAGGCTTACGTCAAGCTGACCGAAGGCTCCAAGACCATCGAGTTCTTCGAAGGCATGGCGCAGTAAAGGGAGGTAAAGCAAAATGGCTATCCGAGTGTACAAGCCGACCTCGCCTGCCCGGCGCTTCATGTCGGTTCTGTCCTACGAAGGTCTGACCAAGAAGGCGCCCGAGAAGTCCCTGACGACTGATCTGCGCCATAAAGCCGGCCGCAACAACACCGGCAAGATCACCGTCCGCCATCAGGGCGGCGGCGAGCGCCGTAAGTACCGCATCATCGACTTCCGCCGCAACAAGGACAACATTCCGGCGAAGGTCACCGCGATCGAGTACGATCCGAACCGCACCTGCTTCATCGCCCTGCTGGTTTACGCCGACGGCGAGAAGCGCTACATCCTGGCTCCCCTGGATCTGAAGGTTGGCGACACCGTCGTGAGCGGCGCCGAGGCCGACATCAAGCCCGGCAACTGCCTGCCCATCGCGAACATCCCGGTCGGCACCCTGATCCACAATATCGAGTTCAAGCCCGGCCACGGCGGCCAGATGGTTCGCTCCGCCGGCACCGCCGCTCAGCTGATGGCCAAGGAAGGCGTTTACGCCCAGGTTCGTCTGCCCTCCGGCGAAGTCCGCAAGGTTCTGACCACCTGCCGCGCCACCATCGGCCAGGTTGGCAATCCTGATCATGAGAACGTCCGCGTCGGTAAGGCCGGCCGCACCCGCCATATGGGCATTCGTCCCACCGTCCGCGGCGTCGTCATGAACCCCTGCGATCACCCGCACGGCGGCGGCGAAGGCCGCTCCCCGGTCGGTATGCCCGCTCCGATGTCTCCGTGGGGCAAGCCCACTCAGGGCGTCAAGACCCGCAAGCATCGCAAGTATTCCGACAAGTTGATCGTCAAGAGAGCCGGCAAGTAAGGTTTTCTTAAGGAAGGAGGCTGCTGCTTACCATGAGCAGATCTGTTAAGAAGGGCCCGTTTATCCAGAGCGCGCTGCTCAAGCGCGTGCAGGAAATGAATGCGGCCGGTGAAAAGAAGGTCCTGAAGACCTGGTCCCGCGCGAGCACCATTTTCCCGGATTTCGTCGGTCATACCGTCGCCGTCCATGACGGCCGTAAGCACGTTCCGGTCTATATTACCGAGGACATGGTCGGCCATAAATTCGGTGAGTTTGCGCCCACCCGCACCTTCCGGGGTCACGCTGGTGAAAAGGCGTCCGCCCGCAGCTGATGGAAGGAGAGAAAGAAAATGGCAACCAGAATGAAGACCAAGGCGGCGGCCCGCAAGGCGAATGCCGATAAGCGTCCGCGTGCCATTGCCCGCTATATTCGCATCTCTTCCCGCAAGGCGAAGATCGTTCTTGATCTGATCCGCGGCAAGAAGGCCGAAGAGGCGCAGGCGATCCTGATGTACACGCCCAAGAGCGCCGCGCCCGTTGCGCTGAAGGTGCTCAACTCCGCCATCGCCAACGCGGAGAACAACCTGCAGCTCAACCGCGATTCTCTGTATGTGGCTGAAACCTATGCGAACCAGGGCCCGACGCTCAAGCGCTATTGGCTGCGTTCCCATGGCCGCGCCGATCAGATTCTGAAGCGCACCTGCCACATCACCATCGTGCTCGACCAGGTCAAGTAAGTAGGAGGGGAAAATAATGGGTCAGAAGGTTAATCCCCACGGCGCGCGCGTCGGTGTGATCCTTGACTGGAGCACCAAGTGGTATGCCGGGAAGAAGGATTTTTCCAATAACCTGATTGAAGACTACAAGCTGCGCAAGATGCTCAAGGAAAAGCTGGACGCCTCCGGCGTGTCCTCGATCGATATTGAGCGCAGCGCGAGCAAGGTCAGCGTGACCATCCACACCGCCAAGCCGGGCATCGTCATCGGCCGCGGCGGCGCCGGCGTCGAGGCCCTGAAGAAGGAAATCGAAGCGTTCACCGGCAAGGCGGTCAGCCTGAACATCATGGAGATCAAGCTGCCCGACGCTGATGCGCAGCTGGTCGCCGAAAACATTGCCCAGCAGCTCGAGAAGCGCGTTTCCTTCCGCCGCGCCATGAAGCAGACGATTGGCCGCGCGATGAAGACGCCGGGCGTCAAGGGCATCAAGACCAAGGTTTCCGGCCGTCTGGGCGGCGCGGACATCGCCCGCAGCGAGGGCTATCATGAAGGCTCCATCCCGCTGCAGACGCTGCGCGCGGACATCGATTACGGCTTTGCCGAGGCGAAGACCACTTACGGCCGCATCGGCGTGAAGGTTTGGATTTACAAGGGCCAGGTTCTGCAGGGCATGAAGAAGGCTGAAGAGGCCGCTCCCGCCCCCCAGCGCCGCGGCCATAAGGCAGAAGGAGGGAAATAAGCTATGCTGATGCCGAAGAGAGTCAAGCGCCGCAAGGTTATGCGCGGCCGCATGAAGGGCAAGGCCCAGCGCGGCAATTTCCTGGCTTACGGCGATTACGGTCTGGTTGCGCTCGATCCCGGCTGGGTTACGTCCAATCAGATTGAAGCGAGCCGTGTTGCCATGACCCGTTTCATCAAGCGCGGCGGTCAGGTCTGGATCAAGATCTTCCCCGACAAGCCCGTTACCGCGAAGCCCGCTGAGACCCGAATGGGTTCCGGCAAGGGCGCGCCCGAGTACTGGTGCGCCGTTGTGAAGCCCGGCCGTGTGCTGTTCGAGATGAAGGGCGTTCCCGAGGAAACCGCTCGTGAAGCGCTGCGTCTGGCCAGCCACAAGATGCCGATCCGCTGCAAGTTCATTAAGAGAGAAGATAACCAGGAATCGGGTGGTGAAGAGCAATGAAATCCAAAGAAATCGCTTAACTGAAGCAGAAAACGATCGCGGAGCTCGACACCGAAATGAATAAGAAGAAGAGCGAGCTGTTCAACCTGCGCTTCCAGCTGGCGACCGGTCAGCTGCAAAACACGGCTGCGATCAGCGCGTGCAAGCGTGATATCGCCCGCGTCAAGACCATCATTCGTCAGCGTCAGAACGAGACGCAGGCGTGATCGAAGCGAAAGGAGGCTGCTTGATCTATGTCTGAAAGAGGACTTCGCAAAACCCGTATTGGCGTCGTTGTCTCCGATAAGATGGACAAGACCATCACCGTTGAGATCCGCAACCGCGTCAAGCATCCGCTTTATGGCAAAATCATGAATCGCACCGAAAAGTTCAAGGCTCACGACGAGCAGAACGAAGCCGGCATCGGCGACACCGTGCGCATCATGGAAACTCGTCCGCTGTCGAAGGACAAGCGCTGGCGCCTGGTTGAAATCGTCGAAAAGGCGAAGTAATTGGGCCGTAAGCAAGGAGGAAATCCACAATGATTCAACCGCAAACTCGTTTGAAGGTTGCCGACAACTCCGGCGCGAAGGAAATCATGTGCTTCCGCGTGCTGGGCGGCTCTTTCCGCCGCTGCGGCGGCATCGGCGACATCATCGTCGCCTCCGTCAAGTCCGCGACGCCCGGCGGCGCAGTCAAGAAGGGCGACGTCGTCAAGGCCGTTATCGTGCGTACGCGCAAGCAGTATCGCCGTCCCGACGGATCCTACATCCGTTTCGACGATAACGCGGCCGTCATCATCAACGACGCCAAGCAGCCCAGAGGCACTCGTATCTTTGGGCCGGTTGCACGCGAGCTCCGCGAAAAGGATTTCATGAAGATCGTTTCGCTGGCGCCCGAAGTGCTGTAATTGGAGGTGTACAAATTGGCAACACCGAAACTGAACGTTAAGACCGGCGACACCGTCGTTGTGATCTCCGGTAAGGATAAGGGCAAGGAAGGCAAGATCCAGAAGGCCTTCCCGGCCGAGGGCAAGATCGTTGTCGAAGGCGTCGCGATGGTGAAAAAGCACCAGAAGCCGCGCGGACAGGGCCTGCCGGGCGGCATCGTTGAGAAGGAAGCCGCCATCCCCGCCTGCAAGGTCATGCTGGTTTGCCCGGCCTGCAAGAAGGCCACCCGCGTTGCCCACAAGTTTGTCGAAGCAGAAGGCCAGAAGCCTCAGAAGGTCCGTGCGTGCAAGAAGTGCGGCGCGACCATCGACAATTGATCGAGAGGGAGGTTCATTTAAGTGGCCAGACTGAAAGATAAGTATGTGAGCGAAGTCGTTCCGGCGCTTCAGCAGAAGTTCCAGTATAAGAACGTCAACGAAATTCCGCGCCTTGAGAAGATCGTGCTCAACGTTGGTCTGGGCGATTGCAAGGACAACGCCAAGTCCATGGAAGTGGCCGTTGCCGAGCTCGCCGCCATCTCCGGCCAGAAGCCGCTGGTGACCAAGGCGAAGAAGTCCATCGCGAACTTCAAGGTCCGCGAGGGCATGAACGTCGGCGCGAAGGTGACGCTGCGCAATGCGCGTATGTACGAGTTCGCCGACAAGCTGATGAACATTGCTCTGCCCCG